>NZ_DAOSEH010000007.1:0-66991 GCF_035363035.1 Mesotoga sp.
CAAAACATTGGTCATGGCCGCCCTCAGGCAGAGAGAGACCAGCACCTGTTCGCCGCCGGATAAGTTCGAAAAGCTTCTCAGACTCGCGCCCGCCTCGCCGGGAGATTTCAGGAAAACTTCGTAATCTTCGTTCCAGATGATCGACTCCTCAATTCCGGAGATCTTCCTGTAATCTGCCGTGGCCTTCTTCTCTATACTGTCCCTGAAGCCGGCGGTTATCTTCTCGCCCGTGAGGTTCAGGTTCTCTCTCATCTTTTCCGCGAGCGAAACCTTTCTCTCGATCAAGGCCTTTCTCTCTTTCAATTCTTTCAAGCGTTTCTCGTGTTCGCGTATCCTGTCGAGCTCCGTTTCTATGTAATCTAGGTCTTTCTTTATAGAGGTCACTTCGTCCCGTCCGGACCTTTGGGCCTCCTGTATCCCTTCGAACTCCTCTGCGACTTCCTTCAATTTCGACCGGTCGAAGCCCCTGCGCAGTTCGCCGAATTCGTGTCTCGACAGCCCTATCCTCTTCGATTTCTCCCTGCAGAGCTCCAGAGACTGGCGGAAGTTCCCGGTGTATTCTTCGAGATAGCCGGCCAGGACGGAGTTTCTGTTGTATTGGTCGTAATCGCTTTTATGAGAGTTCATCTCTCTTCTCGTCTCTTCGAGGGCGAGGGTTAAGTCCGGAAGGACGCACAGCAAGCTCTCGAAACCGTCGCTCTCTCTTTGCATCTCTTGAAGCTCCAGGACAAGTTCTCCCCCGGCTGAGGCCAGTTTCTTCAACTCTCTATCCGATTCCACTTCCAGAGCCAGTTTGTTCTCGAGTTCCCCGTCGATGTCGGCCAGGCCCTTTTCGGACAGGCGGACTTCGCTTCTGGCCTTCTCGACGGCCGTGATGGCCTCTCTCGTCCCGTCTTCCAGAGCTTCAAACATCTCTTCGGGAGTTCCGCTTCCCTTCAGGACCGTTTCTATCTGCCTTCTGGATTTTTCGAGTCGCTCCAGCGATCTCTCCAGCTTCTCTCGAAGGGCCTGCAGTTCTCCGGCAGCCTGTGCTTTCAGCTCACAGTCTCGCTCCAGCCTGGCCCTGTCTTTCTTCAGTTCTTCGAGCGATTGACGGCTCCCTTCAAGCTCTTCGATCCCTCGATCGATCTTGTCGGCTCTGTCTTCCAGTTCTTGAACCATTCTCTCCAGACTCTCCGCGTAATTTTCTCTCTCCAATATGTTCTTGCAACTTTCGTTGAGCAAGGGGCAGAGGCCCCTTGACAGAGAAGCGATAGATTCTTCCAGAGCCTTCAGCCTGGCCGAGACGCCGGCCTTTGCTGCTAGCAGCGATTCGAGCCGGGCGATGTTTTCCTGGAGCGACTTCTCCTGCGCATCCAGTGCTTCGAGCCGCTCCTGTGGATCGGGTTGGGCCGTCAGACCATCGCTCTGGCGTTTTATCATCGCTTCGAGTTCGATGCGCCCGCGCCCGGCCTTTTCGTATTCCTCCCTGAGCACTTTCGCAGCGCTCTTTCTGTCGTTCCAGGCCTGCAGGAACAACTCCCTTTCTCTGAGCAGTCGCCGCTTTTCCTCGAGATCGCCGTACTGTTCCATTCTCCTCTCTCTCAGAGTTTTCAGCGACTCTGAGATCTCGCCTTTGCGCCTCTCCGTCGCGGCGGTTCTCTCCTGCAATCTGGCCTGTTCGGTGGTTTTCTTCGCGAGCTTTCTGCCGATTTCGACCACTTTCCTCGAGATGACTTCCAGTTCATTCTTTCGCCCATCCAGTTCCTTCTCCCTGGCCAGGAGTTCGTTGTATTTCTCGTGGCCCTTGAAGGATCTGGCGGTTATCTCGCGGGCCCGCAAGGATGTATTGAGCTGTCTGTGGCTTTCTTTAAGCCTTCTGGCCTCTTCGACGAGGTCTTTCAGCAGTATCGAGAGTTTCTCTCCAAGCGAATTTATCTCCCTTTCTTTCGATCTAAGGGTTTCAAGCTCGGTTTTTTTGCCCGTAAGTTTACTTTCTACCTCTTCCAGTTTTTTCAGGTCGTTCGCCAGCTCCGCGAGTTTGGCTTCCTGTCTTTTCTCGAGTTCGGATTTCTTTTCCACGACCTTTCCCGTGAGCGAAATCTCTCCGTCCATGAGAGCTATCTCCGACTTCAGGCCGGAGAGATACTCTTTCATGTAATCGGTCGCGATACGTCTGTACAGATCAACCTGAAAGACGCGGTTGAAATACTCTCTTCGCGGGGCTGGGCTTCCGAGGAACTGCTCCGCGATTCTATTTTGAAAGGCGACGATGACGTTTTCGAAGGTTTTCGCGATATCGCCCTGGAGGTTGCAGATGGTCTTCACTTTTTCTATCACGGAATCTCTACCCCTGGCCACGAGCAGTTCGCCCTGCCGCAGCTCGTGGTTCGAGGTGCTGCCGAATACCTTTTCGGCCCGGTACTGGTTCCCGTCGTCGGCGAGAAAGGTCACCACGACCCTGGCCCTGTTTCTTTCCCACATTACCGCGTCTTCCTGCCGGTCTCTGAGACCTCCGCCGAAAAGCGCAAGCCCGATCGCCTCTATGATCGAGGATTTGCCAGAACCGTTTTTGCCGAGTATGAGGTTGACGCCCCTGTCGAATTCGTAAAGGGAGTTTTCGTGGTTTCTGAAGTTCTCCAGTTCCACGCTGTGCAGCTTCATGAACTCTCACCCGCCAATCCCTCCAGGAAGATGTCCAGAGTCTCTTTGAACTGTTCGTACCGCCCTTCTTGCTGAGACTGTTTCAGCGAATCGATTAACCTGACCAGCGAGTCACCCTTCGCACCCAGCTCTCTCCATTCTCTGGAGTTCATCAGCACCTCGCGTTCGATCTCCCTTGCGCCCATCGAGCGGAACCCTTCGAGCGAGACGGGAACATCCCTTCTCTTGACGCGAAGGAAGGATTTGAGGGCCCCCATCTCCTCCAGTCTTCTTTCGATCTTCTCGGGGTACAGCGCACAATCGCCCGGTACGCTTACCGTGAGCAGGACGAGCGAACCTGCATGTATGTCCAGCCCTTCGACGAAACCGTTCAGTCGATCCACGGCCGGCCCTTCGTCAACGTCGCAGGCGAACTCCTGTCTCTCCCTCCGCGAGGAGGCGTGAAACTCCACCTCTCCCGTAAGCGTGTCGAATACGTTGAAGCCCTTCTCGCCGCTCTCCCAGACATCCCAGTATTCGGGCGAACCGGGCACGTGGAAGAAGGGCTCACCTGAAGGGAAGCTGGCCCTCGCGTGGAGATGGCCTCCGGCAACGTACAGCGTCTTTTCCCCGAGCGCCTCGATCTTCTCCGGCGTGGCCAGACCGGGTATGAAGTCGTTCTTTCCCGGCGCCGAATGGACTAGAACCACGTTGTTTCTGCCCTCCAGCCTTTCGGCCAGTTCCGATAGCAGTTCATCCACGAGAAAGCCGGGATAACCCAGGCCGAAGAGCCTGACCCCTCCGGTTTCAACGCATGGAAAGGAGTAGCGCCTTCCGTCGTGAAAGGGTGCTAGAAGCTTCAAATAGCCTGTCTTCTCCAGAAAGAGCAGCCAGGATTCGCCGGCGTTGAAACATTTATCGTGGTTGCCCTCGATCGCGATCACATCTATCGAAGCTTCTTTGAGCCTGCCCAGCATCTGCTGGGTTCTGGCCAGCGTATCGGGGTTGATATCCTTCCTGTCGAAGAGATCCCCGCTCACCAGAAAGAGATCGACCGCTCCCGACAGAGCGTAATCGACGATGTTTTCGAAGGCTTTGAAATAATCCTCGTACCGGGCCACCGAGTAAGGGCTGCCCGGAGAGCCTATCGGTCTCCTGCCGAGATGGATATCCGAACAGTGTAGTATTCTCAACCAATCACCACCTTCAAGACAATATTACTATAACTCTTCGCGCGAATAGAGAGATTTCACACGATCGTCGGTCGATGGTATCGTTCATGGGACTGATGATAGAATCTTCATATGTTATGGATTCCAGGAGGTGGCGATGTCCGGTCAGACCTTTTTCTTCTCGGTCCTCTCGGTATGGGTAGGGTTCGATATATATCTCTTTCTCTTCCACAACAGAAAGGTCAGCGAAAAACTTCAGGAAAAGCGCTCCAAGTTCGTCATGCTGGCTTTCGTTCTCGTCGGGATGTTCGGCGCCGTAATCGTCGATGGAAAATCCAAGGAAGTCTTTCTTCAACCCTTCCTCTGGTACAGGTTTATGGGCGTCGGAATGATGATCTTCGCCGTTGTGGTCAGGACCATGGTCGTTCGCGAGCTCGGCGGGGCCTTCGCTATCGATGTCGGCGCACTTCCCGGACAGCGGCTGCATACGACGGGCCTTTTCAAAGTGATAAGGCATCCGGCCTACGCCGCCGAGATAGTGGGCTTTCTGGGCCTTGCGCTCGTTTTCAACTATCCCCTCAGCTCGGTACTGGCTTTCGCGCTACCGACTGCGGGCATAATATATAGAATATTCGTCGAGGAGAAAAACCTGCGACAGATCTTCGGGAAGGAGTATCTGCTCTACTCGCGAAGAACCTGGAGATTGATACCCTTCGTGTTCTGAACGAATTTTGGAGTGCGGGTTTTGAATGGAGGTGAGTGCAACGAAGTCATACAGGAAGGAACTGTATTTCAACACGGAAACCAGGAGAAAGATCGTCAACATCACCCCTCAGGTAGAACTGGCTGTGAGAGAGAGCGGTGTGAAAGAGGGCCTCGTGCTGGTGAACGCCATGCACATAACGGCGAGCGTCTTCATAAACGATGACGAACCGGGACTGCACCAGGATTTCGAAAAATGGCTCGAAGGGCTCGCGCCAGAAAAGCCATATTCGCAGTACGCCCACAACAGGTTCGAAGACAACGCCGACGCCCACCTGAAAAGAACCGTCATGGGCAGAGAGGTCGTGGTGGCCATAACCGAAGGGGAGCTGGATTTCGGTCCCTGGGAGAGGATATTCTACTACGAGCTGGATGGCAAGAGAAAGAAAAGGGTGCTTATAAAAATAATAGGAGAATGACTCACCCGGGGGAGTTTCCCGGAGACTATTGCAGATAAAGTCACCTAAACGACCCTGAACATACCTGTGGTTCGTTGTCGGCTTTTGACTCGAGACAGTATGAATGTTATGTTTAAAGTGACAACTAACTGGAGGTGCTGTATGAGCAGCAGAGAGGTGCCAGATCGCTCTCAGCTTTTCACCCGACTGGATATGGGTATGGTCGATGCTTCACCTATCGCCAGGGACAACGGTATAAAGCTTCCCGTAATCCTCACCGAGAAGCTCTGGGATGAAGTGGTTCAGACCGACGAAGACTCGAGGCTATACGGCCAGAAAGAAGAGAAGAGGCTCGCCAGTCTTTTGAGGACTCTGAAAATGGAGCTTATAAAGTGCAGGGCGAAAGATCTCTCGTTCACGTTTATCGCCTGTAAAGGGCCCGGTTCAACCAGTTGCAGACTTTTGAAGGCCAGCTACAGGGAAGACAAATCCGGAAAACTGTATCTCGTTTTGAGTGTTGAAGGCGAGAAATTGAGCTGAATCTTAAGAGTTTCATAAAGAGGGAGGCCCTTCAGGGAGCTCCCTTTTTTGTTAGAATAATAGAAAGGTTTTTTTCCGGGAGGTTTACAATGGAGTTTATCGCGAGAGAAGAGACCGGTAAAGAGCTGCTGTTGGAGTCGCTCGAGAACAAAACCTTACCCCGCGCGCCCTGGGTACCCTTCGCGGGCGTTCATGCCGGCAAACTCAAAGGTTACACCGCCAGAGAGGTACTTACCGACGGCGAGAAGCTGGTTCAATCTCTGCTTGAAGTCAACAGACTCTACAGACCTGACGGCCAGCCGGTCGTTTTCGACCTCCAGCTGGAAGCCGAAGCTCTGGGTTGCGATCTGGTCTGGAGCGACGTCAATCCCCCCTCGGTCAGCGGCCACCCTTTGAAGAAGGACCGGGAAATACACGGCCTTCTCCCGGATGAAAGTTCGGGGAGGATTCCTCTGGTACTGGAGGCCATGAGAGAGATGAAGAGGAAGGTGGGCCGTCACACCGCGCTGTTCGGGCTCGTCTGTGGTCCTTTGACTCTAGCCTCGCATCTACGCGGAACCGACTTCTTCATGGACATCATCGAAGAGCCGCAGTACGCTCAGGACCTGCTCTCATACACCAGCGACGTTTGCAACCGCATGGCCGGGATGTACATCGAGGCCGGGATGGACGTAATCGCCTTCGTCGATCCCATGGTTTCGCAGATCTCTCCGCGCCATTTCAAGAGATACCTGAGCGGACCATTTTCCGGGCTTTTCGCCTCGGTGAGGCAAAACGGGGCGAAGAGTTCCTTCTTCGTCTGCGGAGACGCCACCAAGAACATCGAAGCGATGTGCCAGACCGGCCCGGATTCCTTATTCGTCGATGAGAACATCGACCTGGTGAGCGCGAAGGAAATCACCGACAGCTACGGAGTGGTTATCGGCGGCAACATACCCCTCACGACCACGATGCTGTACGGAAACCAGAAGGATAACATGAAGTACGTGATAGAGCTTCTGGAGAGACTGGGAACGAGAAACTACATAGTGGCTCCCGGATGCGACATGCCCTACGATGTGCCTGTCGAAAACGGCATCGCCATACAGCAGGCCGTAAGGGACGTCGAAAGGGTGAAAGCGATTCTCGAAAACTACGAAACCACGGAGGAAGGGATCGAGATCGACCTTCCCGATTACGAACATCTCGAAAAGCCGCTGATCGAGGTTTTTACACTGGATTCGGCCACCTGCGCGGCCTGCACCTACATGATGAGCGTGGCGAGACTCGCCCTCGAGGAGTTCAAAGACAGAGTCGATGTTGTGGAATACAAATTCACGGTTCGCGAAAATATCCATAGAATAAAAAAGATGGGAGTGAAGAACCTCCCTTCCATTTATATCAACGGGCGGTTGAAGTACTCATCGATTATTCCTGACAGGAGGGAATTCTTCAGTGAAATCGAAAAACTCCTCAGTTCCTGAGCTGGTTCTTGTAACGGGTTTTCTTGGATCGGGAAAGACGACTTTTCTTAAGGTCCTGATGTCGCAGTACCGTGATGTCCATAAGGGCGTCATAGTAAACGACTTCGGGAAGGTGGCCATCGATGGATCGCTCCTGGAAGAGGGAATCTTCAAGGAAGAGATCTCGGGAGGCTCGATCTTCTGCAGCTGCAGGGAGAACGAATTCGTGGAAGCTCTGAAGTCCATGATCAAAAAGGGACCGGAGATCATCTTCGTTGAGACTTCGGGCATGTCCGACCCGTCCGGTATCGAGAGGCTCCTTCCGATCGCCGGAAAGGTGGAGTATATATCTGCTTACTGTGTGGTCGATGCCCCGAGGTTCCTGGCCCTCAGCGACATCTTCTCGGTCGTCGAAAAACAGGTCGCCTCGTCCGACGTAGTGATAATCAACAAAGTAGATAAGGCAACGGGTGCGGAACTGGAGAGAATAAAACAGGAAATATCCATGATAGGAAACATGCCTCAATACCAAGCCAGGTACGGAATGACCGGCAAGGCTATTCCCCTTTTCAAAAGGAAAAAGACCGGGACGGAATCGGAGAACCACCCGGATAACCGTCCGAAATCCCTCCTTATAGAATGGGAAGGTGAGGTGACCATCGAGCAATTGAAGAACTTCGTGGGAGAGATCCTCGGCTTGGTCTTGAGAGTGAAGGGTTTTTGCAGAACCGAGTCCGGTCTCGTCCTCGTGAGCGGTGCGGGGTCGTCGGTGGAGATAACGCTGGCCGACAAAGCCAGTGAAACTGGGCTTTCGGTCATATCCGAGCGGAACAAACCGGTTTTGAAGAGCTTAAAAGAGACATGGGAGAGGATCTTCAATATCGAAATGAAAATCACTTGAGGGATTGTTTACAGTACGTTTGCATTGTTGAAAGCAGCCGTGAGTTATAATTTCTCAAACGAACTGTTGGGGGAAACCTATGGATTTTAGAGCAGTCGGCGGGAAGAAGAGAATATCTATGATGATGTACGGCAACGCCCTTGTTTCTTCGGGTGCTTAGCTGTACCTGGAAAAATAGAAACGGGGCGTCTCAAAAGAGACGCCCTTTTTTTATATCGGGAGGGATTTGTATGAAGAAACTGCTGCTGGTATTGGTTCTACTGGGTTTAGTTTTGGCCTTCGGGGCGGAAAAGATCAAAGTCGGGGCGACTCCCGTTCCACACGCGGAGATACTGGAGATAGTGAAAGGGGATCTGGCGGCCCTCGGGTACGAGCTCGAGATAGTCGTGTTCAACGACTACGTGCTTCCGAACATAGCGCTCTCTACGGGGGAGCTGAGCGCCAATTACTTCCAGCACGTGCCGTACCTGGTCTCCTTCACTACCCAGAGGGGAATCAAGGGACTGATATCCGTTAAAGCGATTCACGTTGAGCCGATGGGCTTCTTCCTGAAGAAACCTCTGGAGAGCCTGGAGGCGGGCGACAAGATCGCCATTCCGAACGACCCCACCAACGAGGGGCGCGCGCTGATACTTCTCCACAACAACGGCTTTATTCAACTGAAAGATCCCACGAAGCTGGAATCGACCGTGCGTGACATCGAGACCAATCCGAGAAAACTCAGTTTCGTCGAAATCGAAGCCGGTTTCATTCCAAGGGTTTACACCGACGACAAAACCGTGGTCGGCGCCGTGATCAACACGAACTACGCCCTGACGATTAACCTCAACGCCACCAAAGACGCAGAATTCATCGAAGGCGGCGAATCTCCGTACGCCAACATCATAACGATCCGCGAGGCCGACAAAGACAAGGACTGGGTCAAGGCGCTCGTGAGCGTGCTGACCACGGAGAAAGTGAGAAACTTCATCAACGAGAAGTACGGCGGAGCGGTAGTACCGGTATTCTGAGAGGAGCGGTCGCTTTGATCCTGGCAGTCAAAAACCTGAACCTTTCCTTCGAAGATAGAGCCGGGAGAAGAAAGATCCTGGACGATGTGAGCTTTTCGGTGGAAGAAGGCCAGATCGTCGGCATAGTCGGGCTTTCCGGGGCGGGGAAAACCTCCCTGCTCCGGACGCTCAACCTTCTCCAGCCTGTCGATAGCGGCGAGATATTCTTCGATGGAAAGAACATAGTCAATTTGAAAGATGAAGAGATAAGAAAGATGCGCAAAAAGATCGGCGTCGTTTTCCAGAGCTTCAATCTCTTCAGAAACCGAACGGTATCTCAGAACATCGCCTTTCCCCTCAAGATACAGGGACTGGGGAGCAGGGAAGTGAAAGAGAAGGTCGAAAAGATCTCCGGCGAGCTCGGCCTAGATCAAAGGATACAGGCATACCCGTCTCAACTTTCCGGAGGAGAGCAGCAGAGGGCCGCCATAGCCAGGGCGCTCGTCATGGATCCTAAGATGATACTTCTGGACGAACCGACCTCGGCCCTCGATCCGAAGACGACCGGCCGGTTGCTGGATCTGGTCGTCGAACTCAACCAAAAACATAGAATCACCTTTGTCGTAGTTACCCACGACATGGATGTGATAAAGAGAACCTGCGATAAAGTGGCCTACCTCGAAAACGGGAAACTGAAGTTCTTCGGACCGGCCCACGAATTTTTCGTTAAAGTCGAAAAAAACGAAGTCAGGGATTTCGGCACGCCGCTCGAACTGGATAGAAAAGCGATAGAACACAGAGGCAAGATAATACGGGTCCTCTTCTGGGGTAAGAAGACGCACGAAGCGGTAATGTGGAAAGTTGCCAGGGAACTGGACGTCTCGGTCAACATACTGTACGGCAAAATCGAAGAATTGAAGCATGGACCGTTCGGTGCGATGATAATCGGTATAGACGGTGAACAGCAGGACCTGTTCATCCAGCGCCTCAGGGAGTCGGTCTATTCGCTCGAGGAGGTTCAATGATGTCCGGCGAGATACTGAAAGCCACGTTTGAGACGCTATATATGATTCTGGTCTCCGGTTTTCTTGCGACGCTCTTTGGAATACCCCTCGGAGTGGCCCTCTTCCTGCTCTCGAGATCCAAGAAGTGGCGAAGGCTCTACATAGTGTTCGATCTGTTAGTCAACGTTTTCCGCTCGATTCCCTTCATAATTCTGGTTCTGCTGCTGATTCCCGTCACGAAAAACGTCATGGGTACTATCATAGGGCCCAACGCCGCTATCTTCAATCTCACGATAGCCGCGATTCCCTTCATGGCTAGGCTTTCGGAGAACTCCTTCAACGGAGTCCCACGAGGGATTATTGATTCTTCCGACTCCATGGGACTCAACAGATGGCAGTTCATATTCAGAGTTCTGATTCCCGAGACGCTGCCAGAGCAAATAGGCAATATCACCGTGCTTCTGATCAATCTCGTGACTTACACCGCGATAGCAGGAGCCGTCGGCGCCGGCGGTCTGGGGCAGCTGGCCATAAACTACGGTTACTACAGGTTCCAGTGGGACGTGGTGCTTTACGCCGTGATAGTTCTGGTGAGCATAAGCCAGGTACTGCAATTCACGGGAGGAAGGCTTTCGAGACTATTGAGGAGATAAAGACGCGACGCGAATAGAAGATTATTCAGGCCGGTTTCGTTGAACCCTAAGGGCAACCACAGAAACTCTACCCGGTGCAAGGGATCTCTCCTTTTGCTCAGGGCGTTCCGCAAAACACTGAAGCGAGGTGATATAAATGCGTAAAGCGCTGCTGGTTGTCGATGTTCAAAACGACTTCTACGAGACCGGTTCTCTCCCCGTGAAGGGAGCCAGCCGGATAAACGAAGTGATAAATAGAGCCATGGGAGACCCCGTGTATACGATACTTGCAGGTCAGGACTGGCATCCCTACAACCACATGAGTTTCGCGGCGAACCACGGTAAAGAGCCTTTCACGCCGTTCGACAACAAAAAGGGCATCGGACCCGTTCTGTGGCCGGTCCACTGCCTGCAGGGAACCCCTGGAGCGGAGTTTCATCCGGATATCGAAAGCAACCGGTTTGACTACATAGTGAGAAAGGGGATCCATCCGGAAGTGGACAGCTACTCGATCTTCAGAGAAAACGACGGAAGGGATCTGGGAACGGCCGGGCTGCTAAAGGCTCTAGGCATTGAGGAGCTCGACATCTGCGGACTGGCTCTCGACTACTGCCTGAAATACACGGTTCACGATGCGCTTTCTGCCGGCTTCAAGATAAAGGTAATAATAAACGGGACGAAGGGTGTTGAAGCCAACGAAGGAGACGTTCAGAGGACGCTGGATGAATTCAAGAGCGCCGGAGTCGAACTGATAGAGAAATAAACCTTTAAGAGCCGTGGTGGGTGGTGCGTTGTGGGTTGTTTGTGAGAGTCGAGGAAGAGCATCGAGAGTTCGCTCCGCTCACGAGAAGAGAAAGAGAGAGAAAAACACGAGAGAAAGAACATCGAGAGTTCGCTCCGCTCACGAGAAGACGTCTCTCCTCTCTCTCCTTCTCTCTCTTTCTCTTTCTCTCTCTTCCCGCTCTTTCAAATTAGTCCCTCTTGTTTATCGAGGTAGATGAGTCGGGTCATACGGTCTCGCGTGACGTTTTTCGTAAGCGCCGTTCTTTTTCAGCTGTTTCTTCCAGTAACCGTTCATGAGTCCCATGCGGCCCAGCACACTGGCTATGAGCATCACGGGGCGCGGCAATTTCTCTGGGTTTGCGATCTCTCCGAGAATCCCGGGGTCGAGTTTGCCGGTTTCGGCGTAGATCCTCCCTAGTTCCCGGTATTTCCGGAAGATGGGTGCGTCTGCCGGCATGTATCTGGTCCCCTCCATTCCTCCCCGGCATATGCAACCTGCATAGGCCGCGCCGAATTTACCGGTGAGCCTTACGAGATATCTCTCGAGAGGGCGAAGGTTGAGAGTTTCGGGAAAGCCGCACTGAATGGAGAATAGAAACTCCTTGCCCGAAAGGGCTCCCTTCAAGAGTATCAGAGTTTCGAAGAACTCCATAAGAAAGCCCGGCATACTGTCAACGTAAAGCGGGAAGGCGAAAACTACCCTGTCGGCAACCAGAAGCTTCTCCCGGAGGGCAGCGTAATCGTCGCGTTCATTTATGAGGTTCACTGTCTCTATGTCCGGCTTTTCGCGTGAAGAGTACTCGAAGCCTTCGAGAAAGTGTTTGATTATCGCCAGCGAGTTGCTTCTGGCACCCCTGGGCGATGCGTTAAAGACCAGCAATCTCATGCGCAACCTCCTCCGCCGGCCTTTCTGTAGAGCCGAAGAAGGCCAGCCTGGTGGCCAGTTCGATCGCCACGCGTTCGTAGATCTCCTTCACGACAGAGATGTCTATATCGTCCGTATCGCTCTCCCGGGCGATCAGCAATCCCAGAAGGGGATATTTTCGGTACCGTTTTCTGTGGTGAATCTCTCCGGCCCTTACGGCTAAGTAAGGGTGAACCAGCGGAAGCATCCTGTCTATGGTCTTCTTCAGCAGTGAAGTGGTGAAGCCCAGGACGAGGGGAGAGGCGAAGAGAAAGAGATCGGAGTCGACCGCCGACCTGGCTATCTTTGCGGTATCGTCGGAGAAGACGCACTCTCCGGGCGTTTTCGTCCAGCAGCCCCAGCAGCCGATGCACTGGCCTATCACGAGATCTCTAAGCTTGAATTCGCTTACCGTGTTCCCCGATTCTCTCAAATTTCCCGCGAGCCTTTCGAGGTAACTGTCGAATGCGTCGCTGTCCGGGGCGGCTCCGTTCAGAAGCGTGACCCTCATGCCGGCTTCCTTATCATACCGGCCGGAGCGTGCCGGCGAAGACCTGCCAGGCGAGAAGACTCTTGGAAACCAGACTGAGTATTATGTAAACGTTCTCCCCGAAGAGATAATTCTTCCACGGACCGATCTTCTTGTACTGAAGGAACATATTTATCGCGAAGCTGTTGAAGAAGACGAGAAAGGTAACGATAATCGCGTAAACGAAAGACGGAAACTGAACGTTCGCCTTGCCCAGGGACGTGAATAGGTATGTGAAAACGGCCACCCACGAGACGGCTCCGGCGACACAGCCGAACATGAAGGAAGTCCAGTCGGTCTTCCCTGTGGTCTGGTTGTGAAGTTCCATCATGAGGCCGAAGAGATTCATAAGACCGTTCACGGTGAAGAGGAGCATGAGACTCACTATATCCAGCATCCCGGAAAACATGGCCAGCGCTACGATCATCACCGAAGAACTGATCGAATACTCGTACCATCTAGCGTAATTGATGCCCCGCTCGAGATTCTTCGCGTACCACTTGAAACCGAAAGTCGAGACTATAAAATGGGCTATGGACGACATGAAGAGAAAGCTGGCTATGAAGGGGCCCATCCGAAGGTTCATAAGATTCTCGGTTGCCGGAACGAGCTTCATTATTTCACGATCGAAGGCCAGGTAATTCCTCGTGATCGTGAGGGTTGAGTCGTTGCTCAGGATCAGCATGACTACTCCCTGGATCAGGTGCAGGAAGGCCATTATCATGTTGAAGACACGGAGCTTTTTATATACGTTTTCCATGCTTTCATCCCCCTTTTTTTGGTTACCTCTAAATGGTAACACTCCACGCACCGGTTACGATCTTTCATAGAGACTCTTCACCGGTCGATCGTCTATTCTCTGTGTGCCGTTCTCTGCGAGAATGCGATGATTGAAAACACCGCCAGAGCGGCCGAGATCTGGACCGCCATAATCATCATGCCGTTCGGCAGACCGTACTTCTCGCTCACGGTTCCCACGGAAATGTTAGTGATGACCACTCCAAGAGAGCCGGAAGCGGCGAAGACTGCAAGGACCGTCTCGCGCCTCTCTCTGTATCCCGAAACCAGTATGGCCTGGAGGGTGGGAAAGGTCCCGGAGAAACCGAGGCCGGCGACGAAAATTCCCGCCGTCAGAACGAGCGGGTTCACCGAAAGGAGTACAGTTGAAAAGCCCGCCAGCGAGAAAGCGCCCAGTATAACAAGGGTTCTCCCCAGACCGGCTCTATCTACAACTGCGCCGGTGACCAGCCTGCCCACAAACAGACCGAGTGCGAGAAGTGATGGGGTAAAGCTAGAAATCCTCAGTTCCAGGGCCTTCTCCTCGAAAACGTAGCTTGAAAGCCACGAAAACACTCCCATCTCATATCCGACGTACAGAAGACCTCCCAGAACGACCAGCCAGAAAAGCGAATCTGCCGGGAGAGAGAACTTCCGCTTTACGCCGTCTCTCTTTGAAAGTCCCGAAGCTTTCCGGCCGATGTACCATGAAAGCGACAGCACGAACGCGAAGGCGGCCAGGGCCATGAAAAGAGCGATGTTCCATCTATGCGTATCTGTGAGAAAGACCGACACGACGGCCGGAGCGACTATACTTCCGAGCGCGAAGAAGGAATAGACTAAGTTTAGCACGCCCCCGGTCTTCTCGTACGCCAGAAGAGAGACGCACAGCGCAACGCTTATCTCCGTGGCTCCCAGTCCGAGTCCGAAAAGCAGCCTGCCGGTCATGAACATAACGTAAGTCCCGGAGAGGGCCATGAAGGCCACCGAAGATGCGACCAGGGCCAGGCCGGCCGTCATAGTCAGGAAAGGGCCGGTTTTCCGGGAAAGGACGGCCGCGACAACGACCGCGACCTGATAGAGAAGCGACGGGAGGGCAAGGACAAGACCGGTCATGGAATGGGTCATTTCCAGGTCTATCGCTATGGCCGGAAGGGCGCTGTTTATAGACTGACCCGTGAAGCCGAACATGAAGTATATAAGAGACGAAACAACCACGAACATCGCTCTCAAGCTCATCGTATGCCTCCATCAACACCTGCGATTCAGCGATAGAAAAGCGTGTTTTCGCTTTATCTGCGTTTTAGAGATTAAGTTTAGCATATCAAGCATGAGTATCTCCAGAGCATTTTGGCACAAAAAGGAGAAAATAGAACACAATCATCGAAATGCACAGGTTGAGAAGTTAAAAGGCAGAATCGGTAAGACTGTCCAAATATTCGTGCAAATAACATTCTCATAAATGCTACAATTTCAACTGAATGTAGATCATCATGAGTCATCAAAGTTGTTTATTATCAGGAGTTACAATCTTGACAGGTTACTATTAAGGCTATCTCTGCAAAAGAAGGCTCTGGAAATTGTGGTCGTTTGAAGTTAACGTCATGTTAATTACGCTTTATAACAGGCCGGTTATAACGATCGGTATCAGGTAGTGGGGAAAATTCTCCCGTGATAGTGCCCAAATAGGTTGAGCCTTGCTCTGTGTGCTAGCTGTAGAGTTTAAGGTGTGTTGTCTATGTAGAGGAAGTCACGTACAGTCTCAAGCCGTGTTTTAAAAGTCAGGAGGTGCAGGGAATGAGAAACAGATCCGGAACGCTTCTATCGATTGTGATAATGCTGGTCACGTTTGTGTTTGCAAATTCCACCGGAACTGGTCTGTTGAATTTGAACGACTCGCAAAAAGAGGCTACAGATAAAACCGCAGAAATAAACCGGAGTTACTACTCGCTTCTCGATTTCGATGACGAAACCGAGTACGAATTTGCAACCAGGGGGCTTATAGCGGCACCGGAGACCCTCGAATTGAAAGACAGCAACGGACGTGTTGTCTGGAGCCAGAAAGCCTATGAATTTGTCGATGAACTCGAGACGATACCGGACACGGCCAATCCCAGTCTGTGGAGAGACACTGTTTTGAACCACTGTTACGGGCTTTTCGAAGTCTGTGAAGGTATCTACCAGGTACGCGGCTACGATCTTACAAATCTCACGTTGATCGAAACGGAAAGCGGCGGCTGGATAATCTTTGATCCCTTGATGAGTCTCGAATGTACCGAAGCGGCCATGAAACTCGTAGAAGAAAATCTCGGCAAGCGTCCCGTGATGGCCATAGTAATGAGTCATCCCCATGCAGACCATTTCGGAGGAATAAGAGGAGTCGTACGGGAAGAAGAGGTTGCAGATAGAGCTCTCTCGATCGAAGAGCAGATCTCCTCGGGTAAAGTTCCCATAATCGTTCCCGAAGGTTTCACCGAACACGCCGTGAGCGAGAACCTTTTCGCCGGAACCGCCATGGCGAGAAGAGCCGCCTACCAGTACGGTGTATTTCTGGAAAAAGGCGTCAAGGATTCTCTGGCCATGGGTATAGGACTCGCGCAATCGACGGGAACGTTGACCTTCATCTTACCCACCCACGAAATCAAGGAGACCGGCGAGAAGATAGTCGTCGACGGCGTTGAGATGATATTCCAGATGACTCCGGGAACGGAAGCCCCCGCGGAGATGAACACGTATTTTCCGCAGTTCAAAGCCCTCTGGATGGCTGAAAACTGTACCGGAACGCTCCATAACCTTTACACGCTGCGCGGAGCGCAGGTGCGCGACGGCAACGCCTGGGCCAAGTATATACTGGAGGCGATCACTCTTTACGGCTCTGAAACGGAAGTGACCTTTCAATCGCACAACTGGCCTCACTGGGGAAATGATGTAGTCATAAGGTATATGGAAGACACGGCCGCCGTTTACAAGTTCATACACGATCAAACGCTGATGTACATAAATCTCGGTTACACTTCCGACGAAATCTCCAGTATGATACGTCTGCCGGAATACTTCGAAAAGGTCTGGTACACGCGGCAGTATTACGGCACCGTCGCACACAACTCTAAGGCCGTTTACCAGAAGTACATGGGCTGGTACGACGCCAACCCCGTACATCTGAATCCGCTCGATCCGTCGGAAAGAGCCAGAAAGTTCGTCGAGTATCTGGGCGATACCGACAGGGTTCTGGAAATGGCCTACAGCGATTTCCTGGCCGGTGAATACCAGTGGGTGGCCGAGATCACCAATATCCTGGTTTTCGCAGACCCGCAGAACACGGCCGCGCGTTATCTATGTGCCGACGCTCTCGAGCAACTGGGTTACCAGTCGGAATCGGGAACGTGGAGAAATGCTTACCTTACCGCGGCTCTCGAGTTGCGCATGGGAAATTCGAAGGACGAATCGAAACTCGCTAAGGGAAGCACTGATATTCTCCTCAATACGACCGTTGAGATGATGCTAGATTACATGGGAATACTTATCGATTCGAATGCGGCGGAGGATATCGACATCACTTTCAACCTGGTTATAACCGATACAAACGAGAGGTACTTCGTACACCTTTTCCACGGTGTGCTGCTCTATTACGCAGGTCAGACACGCGAGCTCGCGGACGCGACCCTGACATGCCCGAAGATCGGTCTCTTAGCCCTGATAAACAGGAACGAAGCGCAACAGAAGTTGATGATCAGAGTCGACGGTGACGGCGCTATTCCGATGAAATTGACTCAAGCGATGGTGGCAATGGATAAAACCTTCAATATAGTCGAACCGTAAAACCTGGCCGCCACTGGAAAGTTCCGGTGGCGGTTTTTTACTCTATGATTTATGAGATGGTAAGGAGTTTAGATCATGCCCAGTATTTTCACATCGATCGATCAGTTGATAGGCAGGACCCCGTTACTTGAACTAGTACGTACCGAGAAGGAATACAGGCTGAAAGCAAAAATACTTGCAAAGCTGGAGTGTTTTAACCCGGCCGGTTCCGTAAAGGATAGAATTGCAAAGGCGATGATAGATGATGCCGAAGAGAAGGGCCTTTTAAAAGAAGGCTCGGTGATTATCGAACCGACCTCCGGCAACACGGGCATAGGCCTTGCTTCAGTCGCCGCCGCACGCGGATATCGCATAATCATCGTTTTGCCCGAAACTATGTCGATTGAACGTCGCATGCTAATGAAGGCTTATGGTGCAGAACTGATATTGACCGACGGTGCGGAGGGTATGAAGGGAGCCATCGCCAAAGCGAAAGAACTGGCGAAGGATCTCCCGAATAGCTTTATACCCGGTCAATTCGTCAATCCGGCAAACCCCGAGGTACATCGAAAAACCACTGGCCCCGAAATCTGGGCCGATACCGACGGTGAAATCGATTGCTTCGTTGCCGGCATCGGTACGGGTGGAACGATCACAGGTACCGGCGAGTATCTGAAGGGACTGAACCCCGCAATCAAAGTTGTGGGTGTGGAGCCTGCAACCTCGGCGGTCCTCTCCAAAGGCATTGCCGGGTCTCACAATATCCAGGGAATTGGAGCGGGCTTTATTCCTGATGTTTTGAACACAAAGATCTACGACGAGATCATCGCGGTCACGGACGAAGATGCTTTCGCCACAGGAAAGGCCCTTGCAAGAAGGGAAGGCATCCTGGCAGGTATTTCTTCCGGCGCAGCTGCATTTGCGGCTATCGAGATCGCAAAACGTCATGAAAGCGAGGGAAGGACTATCGTTGCCTTATTCCCGGATTCCGGTGGCAGATATTTATCTACGCCTATGTTTATGGATTATGAAAATGACTGATCATGAACCCGATAAATTAATTGAGTGCGTTGAAGAGGTATCCAAACGGTTTAACAGTCTTCACCTGTCCAGAGGACTCCGTTCGCTGGGCAGTATGAGGCAGAAGACTATACGGCTGATCGACCTGATTCGAGACGCGATTTTCCCTGAAATCGCTGCCGGCCCACCCGGGTCGGAGTACGAATCTCTGTCGATGGCCGTGGATCTGCTGAGAGAGGTGATCTCTCAAGCGCAACCAGCGATATCCATCGAAAAGCTGGAACGCATCGCAGTGGATTTTGTGAGCGAACTGCCCGCCGTGGCGGAAACCCTTATGAAAGACGTGCAGGCAGCGTACGAGGGGGACCCTGCGGCCCAGTCTCTTGAAGAGATAATGGTGGCTTATCCTGCCTTCGAAGCGATCAACATCTACCGGCTGGCGCATATACTCTATCTACTCGGTATCCCTCTAATTCCCCGGGTAATGACCGAATACGCTCATCAGAAAACAGGTATCGATATTCATCCGGGAGCGTCCATAGGCAGCTACTTTTTCATTGATCACGGCACAGGTGTTGTCATTGGAGAAACCTGTACGATAGGAGATCATGTAAAGATCTATCAGGGTGTGACACTTGGAGCGAAGAGCTTCGAACTGGATGAAAACGGCAATCCCATCAAGGGAATCAAACGTCACCCGGAAATCGGCAATCACGTCGTGATTTATGCCGGGGCGACGGTGCTCGGTGGAGATACAGTTATTGGAGATAATTGCACGATCGGAGGTAATGTCTGGTTGATTCATTCGCTGGAGGCGGGGAAAACACTGTACAACAACCCTTGACGGCAAGGTCGGATGCGTCTAGCCGTATCCTTATATCAAAACCCGGATCCTCGCCGGGCGAATCTATGGCTTCGAAATACGCTTCCAGAAACCGGGAGTCGTGGCAAGGCTGGTTTTGCCCGCGGGCGGAAAACCGAAACCTGCTTGAAGGCTACATCACCATTTGCCCATTATGGCTACGTTCCAGGTCTTCTCGAAGGCTATGGAAGGGATCTTCCTGTTCAGATTGGTCCCTATTCCGCCAGTTATAAGCATGTTGCCGATCATGACGTCGATACCGCCGCCGATTATGAAGTCCATGTTGTTCTCTAGGTCTATGTTCATTGAGACGCCGCCCCTCACCGAGAACATTTTGTTGTAGGTGTACTGGGTAGACAGACCGAAATACCTGATCTCCATGCCGTTTCTCGTTCCCAGTTCCAGACCTATGACGAAGGGATCGGGAACGAACCTGACGCCGACCAGCAAATCTACGATGTTTTTATTCAAGCCACTCGACCAGATGGTGCTTTCGAAGGCCGCCACGTAATCCAGCAGTTTGAAGGCCTTTCCGGATATACCGCCCTTCAGCGCGAAATCGTAAGTCGTTGCGGTCGCCACGTGCATATTGACTTTCAAGTCGGCACCGTAGGTGGTCAGAGCGCCCAGATTGCCGGAAATCGTGTAGCTCAGAGAACGAAGACTGGAACCGGGACCTATATCCATGTAGTACTGCAGGGCGCCGGCCATGTTGTCGTCGGAATCTTCGAAGAGCTGCACGTAGAGATGCCGCTCGTTGACAAGTGGCGAAGCGCTCCTGGTAATCTCCATAAAGTTTGTGGAAAAGGCCGAGTTCACTATCCCGTACAGATCGGAAGGACTGCCATAGCCGGAGTTGAACCCCGTGGATATGACGCCGTTTCCGCCGGTCTGGAGATTGAAAGTATTCAGGGCCAGAGAAATAACACCGAAAAGCACAAAGAAAAAGACAAGAGACCTCTTCATCACATCACCCCATCCGCTCGCTGGAAAAACTTTCGAGACTATCACTCCCGATCAATCCATTCCTGAAGCACTCGGTTTTGAAATCCATATATCTTTCTTCGGCTATCGCTTCTCGCAGCTCTCTGACGAACTCCATCAGAAAACTTATGTTGTGATAACTCAACAGGATCTTGCCAAGCATCTCGTCTCTGGAGAGGAGATGATGTATGTAAGCCCTGCTGTAAGTCGAACAAACGGCGCAGGAACACTCTTCATCGACCGGAGACCTGTCGAACCTGTTCCTCGCGGCCTTGAGGTTGACCCTTCCTGTCCAGGTCAGCGCCGTGCCGTGCCTTCCCATCCTCGTCGGAAGTACGCAATCAAACATATCAATGCCGTTTTCCACGGCGGCCAGAATTATGTCCGGCGAGCCGATCCCCATGAGATACCTGGCTCTATCGGAGGGAAGGAGATCGACCGAATGTGAGAGTATCCTGGTAGTGATAGGGAACTCCTCTCCCACACTCAGCCCGCCGAGCGCGAACCCGTCGAAATCCATCGACGTGATCTCGGCGGCGCTCCTCTCCCTCAGATCTTCGAAGAAACCGCCCTGAACGATACCGAAAAGTGCCTGCCCGCTTTCCCTGTGTGCCTCTATACAGCGGCGTGCCCAGCGCGTGGTTCTTCCCACGGAGTCTTCGACGTATTCTCTCGAAGCACCCGGCTCGACGCACTCGTCGAAGGCCATCGCGATGTCCGAGCCTATCGCCTGCTGGATTTCCATCGAGAGTTCGGGAGTCATGAATATCTGGCTGCCGTCGAGCGGTGAGCGAAACTTCACTCCCTCTTCCAGTATCTTCTTGTCGCTCAGAGAAAAAACCTGGAAGCCGCCGCTGTCGGTCAGGATCGAGTGGGGCCAGGACATGAACCGGTGAAGCCCGCCGAACTCTCTCAAAACATTCAGACCCGGTCTAAGATACAGGTGAAAGGCATTTCCCAGTATAATGCCCGCCTGGAGGGACTCCAGCTGGCTCTGCCAGAGTCCCTTGACGGTTCCGTTCGTTCCCACCGGCATGAAGACGGGGGTGTCTATCTCACCGTGATCGGTACACAGTCTTCCAAGCCGGGCCTTGCATTCGTTGCTTTTCTTTATTAATTTCAGTTCAACCATTACGTTTTCCGAGTACGTCCATTATCCTGTCATAGGTTGCGGTCATCTGCCTGTCTAGCTGGGCCATCTCGTCGGAGATCCAGGCGCCGTACTCCGCATCCTTCAGGGACTTCATGTTTATCATTACATTGGCGTAGGCAATCTTGTAAACCGCCATTAGCAGGTACGCGGCGCTCTCGGCGTCCGATAGAACGTTGAGGTTGCCCCACTTGGCCAGCCTTTCTATGCTGACTATGATATTCTTGCATCTTCTGGCCAGATCAAAAGGCACCTCTATTGCGGTCTTCAGGGCTTGCTGTATCTTCATTTCCCTCGCGTTTTTTTCTTCGTCGGTGGCTTTGGGAAGCTTGTATGCGGACATTACCTGATCGAATGCCTGAATGTCCTTGTTCACCAGTTCGCAAAGATAAACGGACTCGGCTTCACAGATCTCCAGTGCCGATTCCATATGGCCTTCCACATCTTCGTATCCTTTTTTGCCTATCGTGAGGTTGGCCACCATAGAGCCCAGAGACGCCGCCAGCGCCGCCACCACAGCTCCGACCGCTCCGCCACCCGGTGTCGGACTCTTTTCCGCCACCTTCTTAAGAAAATCCTTTACTGAAAGAGCGCAAAAATCCATCTCAATATCCCCCTTTATCTCTGGCGATCCCGCCAGTCACTATTTTTATGCCCGAACTGGTGCCTATTCTATCGGCTCCGGCCCTGATCATGGCTATGGTGTCCTCTCTGGTTCTGACTCCGCCGGAAGCCTTGACCCTGCAACGGTCACCGACGACGAATTTCATCAGCGAAACGTCCTCGATCGTCGCCCCGCCGGTGGAAAAGCCAGTCGATGTTTTGACAAAAGCGGCACCGGCCTCCCTCGAAATAGCGCAGGCGGCCACTTTTTCTTCTTCCGTCAAAAGACAGTTTTCGAGAATGACTTTGACGATTTTGCCTTCTGCCGATTCTACCACTTCCGATATATCTTCATAAACCTTCTGATACTCTCTCGCCTTCAGTAACCCGACGTTGATCACCATATCGAACTCATCGGCCCCGTTTTCCAGAGCCCACACCGTCTCGGCGCCCTTGGTCATCGTAGCCATCTGTCCCAGAGGAAAGCCTACAACGACCGTCTTCTTCACGGGCGAACCTTCGAGCGCCTTACTGACGAGCGAGAGATATCCGGTATTGACACAGACACTCCAGAAATTGAACTCTCTGGCCTCATCGCAGAGCCTGACGATCATCTCCGGTGTAGCGTCGGCCTTCAGGAGAGTGTGGTCTATGTACCCGGCCAGTTCGATTTCTTCGGCCACCTCTCTCACGGTCGGTACATAGTTTTCCCTGTATCTTGTTATTTCCGATTCTATGATCTTCTCGATCACTGGAAACACTCCCTTTCAATCTATTATGCCATTTCCATACCCTACAATTACAACCCCAGTTCTGCGGAAATATTTTGCATCGCGCCGAGAGATACGTCAAGAAACTCCTCGAGCGACAGGCCGAGTTCTTCA
The DNA here is from genome assembly GCF_035363035.1 of Mesotoga sp. NCBI lineage: Bacteria > Thermotogati > Thermotogota > Thermotogae > Kosmotogales > Kosmotogaceae > Mesotoga > Mesotoga sp. The sequence goes on from NZ_DAOSEH010000007.1 coordinate 22,757, forward strand.
CAGCTGGCCATTTGTTCCCTGCTGGCTCCCCTGGCGAAAGACTTCTCTTTGAATCTGTTGAGCAGGAACTCCACGTCGATATCGGCCAGTCTGGCTCCTTTCCGTATGAGGACGGCGGCGACTATGAAGCCGGTTACGGGATCGGCCGCGTAGATGGCCTTCTCGATAAGCGCTTGCCTTTCTTTTCTCTCGCAGTGGGCGAGGATTGCGTCCTTTATCTCGGTCGAGACGTCCTCGTCGGCGAGCATCTCGACGGTCTTCAAAGCGTGTTCTTCGAAGCGTTCTTTGGTGAATTCGTAGTCGAGATCGTGGAGCAGACCGGCCATGCCCCAGCTATCCGGATCCTGACCGAGCCTGACGGCCAGCGCACGCATCACCGCCTCGGTGGCTATCACGTGTTTGACCAGGTTTTTCGATTTCAAATGCTCCTCTACCAGACTATAAGCCCTTTCTCTGGAAATCATCGCCCACCTCCGTGTAAAATACCCTTCCCGCCGTAAAACTGAAAAAACTGCCTTTCCCTACAATTATATGATCCAGGAGCTTTATACCCAAGGTTTCGCCGGCTTCTTTAATTCTATTTGTTATATTACCATCTTCTTTGCTGGGACTGGGATCTCCCGACGGATGGTTGTGCACGAGAATGATCGCAGCCGCCGTTCTGCTGATGGCCGGTTTGAAGACTTCGCGCGGGTGCAGGAGCGAGGAATCGAGTATTCCCACGCTGACGGTGTTGAGACCACAATAATTCAACTTGGTGTCGAGCGAGATCACCCTCACCGTTTCTCTGTCCAGCAGTGTCATATCGTGGCAGAGATAATAAACGCTTTCCGGTTCGTCGAGTTTCATCCGGGTCTTTTTGGACATCTCTTTGAAAACCCTGTGTCCAAGCTCCAGGGAGGCCTTGAAGAGAACCGCCTTGGCCAAGCCCATTCCCTTGACGTTCATCACTTCCCTCACGTCGGCGCAGAGCAGCGCCGTGAGCGATCCGTACCGGTTCAGGAGTTCTTTGCTGAATTCCATCACACCCTTCCCCTTTACCCCCGTTCTCAAAAGGATGGCTACGAGTTCTTCGTTCGTGAGTCTTTCCGCCCCGAGCTCGAGAAGTTTCTCCCTGGGCATCAGTACCGTGTCTTCCAACTAGATCACCCCTCTGGTATTTAGTTCCTGCCACAATCTACCGATGGGCAACCCCATTACGTTGTAATAATCCCCGTTTATGATTTCGGTGAAAAGAGCGCCGTAGTCCTGTATTCCATATGCCCCGGCCTTGTCGAGTGGGATGCCCGTCTGGACGTATTCCCCGATCAGCGCGGGCGGTATCTTGCGGAATTTGACTGCGGTTCGCTCTATGAAACTGAAATTCCATCGACGCTCGAGCACCGATACGGCCGTGAAGACGTAATGCATCTTTTCCGAGAGCCGCACCAGCATTTCGAAAGCCTCATCCTTCGATGATGGTTTTCCGAGGACGGCGTTCTCGAGCACTACGACAGTGTCGGCCCCTATGACCACCGCGTCGGGATGTCTTTCGTAAACGTTCCGCGCCTTTCTGAAGGAGAGGTCCGCGAGTTCGTCCGGGTCGAAGGACGCGGAGAGTTCTTCCTTCACTCCGACGGGTGGGACGGTCTCGAAGGCGACTCTGAGGAGTAGCAGCAGTTCTTTGCGGCGCGGCGAAGAGGAGGCCAGTATCAGTCGAACCATATGGTATCACCTATCCTTCTTATCACTTCGTGTACTATGTAGGCGTTTATGAGGGCCGAGATCGAACCGAGCAGAAGCATGTAGGGATAGAGGAAGAGTATCTCCCCGCTCCTCACTATAAGCCAGGCGGCGACGAATAGCTGCACGAGGTTGCTAACGGCGGCGCCGGCAAGGCTGATACCTGCCATGCCGAATAACCGGCTTCTGGAGAGGAGCCACATCAGGAGCGCCGAGGCGACTATTCCAGATATTCCCATGATGAAGCCCGGCGTACCCAGACGACCGGTGAGAAGTCCTCCTACGAGTGTCTTTCCTATGGCCAGATACAGGGTATCGCGCAGGGAGAGGCCGTTGACGGCCAGCAGAAGCACGAGGTTCGAGAAGCCCCATCTTCCGCCAGGGACAGGCAGCGGAAAGGGTATTAAACTTTCGAGAAGGTACATCACCGAGCCCATGGCTACCAGCATGGAAAGCGTCGTTATTCTCTTTGCGGTTTGAGCGTCTGAATCGCGATATGTCATAGCCCGTCCACCGTTCAGATTATCCAGTCGCGCCGCGTACTGGCCTGCCTCTGTCCTTTCTCTTCACTGAGTTATCGCGTCGAACTGCGTATCGCCTGCCGGAATCTTTATCACTACCCTGTTGGGAACGCAGACGATCGGAATTCCCGGCCTGTCGATGGCTCCCTGGTTCACGCAGATCCTGTCTGGGCAGTCGGAATCGACGACCGAGATTCTGCCGCCACTCACGGCGATTTCCATGCCCTCCAGGCTGAAATGTGAATCCACGCGAAGATCGACCGTCATCACCAGTCTCCCGTCGTGGTAGATCTCCGCTATCGGGGCCGATTGTCCATGCGGGATGAAGAGTATGATCGCCGCCAGGATCAGTATGACAATTATGAGCCAGTCGAACTTGCCGAGAAACTTCATTTCTGCTGATAGACCTCGAATCCCGGCGATTTGAAGGTGCTTCGATCCTCCATCACCAGAAAGACGAGCGTACCGTACCTGGGAAGGAAGGTTATTCCCGGGTCTTTACCCATCACGAAGGCCGCTGTCGCGTAGGCGTCGGCGAGCATCGCGCTTTTGTTTATTACCGTGGCGCTTATCGCTCCGCTCCTCGAAGGGCTGCCAGTTTTCGGGTCGAGTATGTGGTGGTACCTTATGCCATCGACAACGAAAAACCTTTCGTAGTCGCCCGAGGTGGCCACGGCGCCGTCGTAGAGGTATATGTACTCTACCACGTCCTGTACGCTATTTCCCCTGGGATCGCGTATTCCGACTATCCAGGGCCTGTTGCCGTATTTGGGCCCGATAACGCCGATATCGCCACCGGCGTCTATGAAGCCTGTGGCCTGGGGATCGAGCGATTTTATTCTGGCGATCGCCAGATCCACGGCGTAACCCTTGGCGATCCCGCCCAGATCAAGGGTTAGCCCTTCAGGCAGCCTGACGGCCATGTTATTTTCGTCAAGCTCCACTCTTCGGTAACCGGTTTTCGCGAGTGCCGAAACTATTTCGCTGTCGAGAGGAACTCTATTTTCGGAGTCGGCATAGTCGAAGCCCCATAGGGCGGTCAGCGTGAAGAGCGTTGGATCGAAGGCGCCACCGGTGTTTTCGGCCACTTTCAGCGCCGACTTGATGAGAAACATCGTCTCATTGTCGAGATCGTTGGCCTGGCCGGTCGCGTTCAGTTGAGCGATCGTCCCCGAGCCTCTGCCGCCGAACTTTTCGTCGATCCTCTTTATTTCTTTCATGGCCGCATCGGCCAGCACCAGCGGTGAGAGTGTTTTCGAGCCGACTCTCACCGTTACGTAGGTTCCCAGGTAGTACTCGGTCCTGTCGTAGTACTCTACCGGCTTTTCCCTGAGGAAGAGGTAGGTCAAGATCGCGGCGGCCGCGACCAGAAGGATTCCGTAAAAGAGGACTCTGCCTTTCAGAAAACTAGCGATATTTCTCTTTGACAACTGGTGCACCTGCCTTTTTCATCCACTCCACTCACGACAACGTTGTAGTCCCTTCTCTCTACGAGCAGGTTTCCGCAGTTAGGACACAACGTATCGTTGTAGCCTTCGAGTGCGACGTTGCCCACGTAAACGTAGTTCAGGTGTTCCTTCGCCTTCGAAGCCAGCTCTAGAAGCGATTCGACCTCAGTTGCCGGGGCTGTGTAGTGGTAATTGGGAAAGTATCTGTTTATGTGGAGCGGTATGTCCGGCGACAGGTTCTTTATCCACAAAGCCTCTTCTTCCATCTCTTCGGGACTGTCGTTCTTCCCGGGTATGATCAGGGTCGTGAGTTCCATGTGCACACCGGACTTGAGTGCGATCTCGATGGACCGAAGTACGTTTGCTTTGTCGGTTCCGATTTCCTTTTTGTAGAAATCATCGTTCCAGCCTTTTATATCTATATTCATCGCCCTCATCGACTGGGCCAGAAGCTCCATGGGTTCTCTCTCTATAACGCCGTTGGTGACGAGCACACTGTATATCCCCTCTTTGGATGCGGCGCGCGATGTGTCGAGAATGAATTCGAAAGAGACTATGGGTTCGTTGTAGGTGAAGGCGATCCCTTTGGATTTTCTTTCGGTGGCTATCTGGATCAGCTGCTGGGGCATGACGTGCTTGAGTACCTTCGGTCTGTCCTTGGAGATCTCCCAGTTCTGGCAGAATTCACAGTTCAAATTGCAGCCCCAGGAACCGACGGAGAGTATCGTCTCTCCCGGAAAGAAGTGAAAGAGCGGCTTCTTTTCTATCGGGTCTACGGCGATCGAGGTCAACTGCCCGTAGTTCAGGGAGTACAGCATTCCGTCAACGTTTCTCCTCGTTTTGCAGAAGCCTACTTCGCCCTGCTTTATCACGCAATGACGGGGGCACAATAGACACTGGAGAGTACTCCCTTCGTCGTACTCGTCGAAATATACGGCCGGTTTCACAAAAATCACCTCTCAGGTTATCTAGTGATACCTTTTTACGGTGAATCGATATATTCGGTAACTCTCGCCCTTGCTTATTCCCGCCTTCATGAGAGCGATTCTGAGTTGTTCGTCGACTGTATCTACCCCCTCCAGATCGGGAAGAAGCACGCCCTTCTTCCAGCCGTGCTGAACGATTACTCCGTATCGCTTTGGATCGAGTTCTTCGGTGGTTGTCGCTTCGGCCTCTCCCAGTACGTCAACGGTTATCACGAGTTCGTCGAGCTCTTCTGGCTCGATTGGCGGGAATCTAGGGTCCCGGGTCGCCGAGGACACAGCGTTCTGGAGTATCTCGCTCGCCAGGTTACCTGTTACGGGCGAGAGCGTACCTATGCAGCCCCTCAGGGCTCCGTCACTCTTGTGAATCGATACGAAGCACCCGGCCATCATCGTTCTGAGTTCCCGGGAAACCCATTCGGGTATGGAGGGAACTCGTCCATTCCTGATGCGCTCTTCAATCGCGTATCTGGCGAGCCTTACCGGTTCAGAGTTTTCCATATATGCTCCTCAACCAAAGAATATTTGCGCCAGTTTGTAATATTCGTAAGGAACGAGTTTCTTGGTGGCTATTCCATATTCCAGAGGTATCGACACTATTTCGTTTCCCCTCAGGGCTACCATTCTACCGAAATCGCCCTTGAGAACCAGCTCCATGGCGTGAACGCCGTATCTGGTACCGAGTAACCTGTCGAAGGCCGTCGGTGTTCCGCCTCTGAGAAGGTATCCCAAAGCCATCGATCGTGTATCGTATCCAGTCCTCTCTCCTACCACTTCGGCCATATAGTGGGCTATTCCGCCGAGCTTTATGTGGCCGAAGGCATCTATATGGTTTTTGTCGCCTACGACATTCTCCAGCTCTGTGGGTTTGAAACCCTCGGCCGTGGCGATTATCATGTAACCCTTATCCTTCATCCTCCTGTTGATATATCCTATTATTTCTTCGATAGTCATGGGATATTCGGGGATCAGGATCAGGTGAGCTCCAGCGGCCAGTCCCGCTTCGAGAGTTATCCAGCCGGCTTCGCGTCCCATAAGCTCGACGAATATGACCCTTCCGTGGGATTTGGCGGTTGAATGCAGTCTGTCGATCGCATCGGCCCCGACGTTGACGGCCGTATGGTAGCCGAAGGTGTAGTCGGTGTTGGAAACGTCGTTGTCTATCGTTTTGGGTACGCCGACCGTCCTGTAGCCCATGGAGGCCAGCTTGGCCGTGACACTGAGCGTATCGTCGCCACCGATGCCGATTATGACGTCCAGCCCCAGCTTCTTAATATTTTCTTCGAGTTTGGTTCTCATTTCCTCCGACCTGAAGGGATTGATTCTCGATGTGCCCAGAATAGTTCCGCCGAGGATGTGTATGCCCTCCACATCGTCTCCGGTCAGTTTCATGTACTCTCCCTGAACAAGCCCCTTCCATCCATGCATGATTCCTATGATTTCTACGTTTTCGGGTGCAGATTTCACTATTCCTCTGATAACCGCGTTCAGGCCAGGGCAGTCCCCGCCACCGGTCAAAATTCCAATTCGCATTGCGAACCTCCTGTTTGAATATATATAACGAAAGACACTGTATAATTATAACATAAATGGGTACGAAATTCAGGTAAAAACGAAAGGAAAGAGGCTAATGAAGCTAACTTTGAAATCACTGCGAACACACTTCAACTCACCCGAATACACTCCCGGGACGCTGAAGAGCCTGGCTTTGCAACTGGGAGCAAGCGACAAAACATCGAAGAGCGAACTGAAAACCCTGCTCGAGGAGATGACCGGTACGGGTGAAATCGTGCGCGATTCCAGGGGCAGATACATCGTTCCTGGAAGCAACAATCTGACCGGCATCATAGAATTTACCAGGCGCGGTCTTGGCGCCTTCGTTATCGAACCTGGAGGAGAGGAGATCTTCATTCCGCCCGAAGAGGCAGGCTTCGCGATTCACGGAGATACCGTGATGGTAGAAGTTACGGGCGACTACAAAGACATCCACAGGGGAAGGGTAATCAAGGTCCTCAAGCGAAATAAAACCAGGGTTGTGGGAACTTTCAAGACCAGGGGGATCTTCGCCTTCGTGGTACCGGACGATGTGAAGTTAAAGAACGACTTTTACATTCCCCCCGAGGAGTTCAACGGTGCCAAACTCGACGACAAAGTGATAATCAAAATCACCAAATACCCCACGCCGGGCAGAAATCCCGAAGGGTCGGTCGAGAGGGTTCTAGGCGACTCTAGCGCTCCGGAGGTCGATCTCATGACGGTGATATACCGGCACGACCTTCCCGAACCCGATGAGTTCCCGCAGGAAGTGAGCGCACAGGCGAAGAAGATCTCCTCGACGATTCCGGAAAGAGATCTGAAAGGCCGGAAGGATTTCAGGAGCGAGATCGTGTACACGATCGACGGCGAAGACGCCAAGGACTTCGACGACGCCATCTCACTGGTCCGTCTGGAAAACGGGAACTACCTGCTCGGAGTACACATAGCCGACGTCTCGCATTATGTCTTTGAAGGCTCGGCGATAGACAGAGAGGCCTTCTCGCGGGGAACTTCCGTCTATCTGCTGGACACGGTAATTCCGATGCTGCCCTTCGAGCTCTCGAACAACATCTGCTCGCTAAAACCAGACGAAGACAGACTGACGCTTTCTCTTATCATGGAGCTCGACCCGCGCGGGAAACTGCTTTCCTCGAAGGTTGAGCGCGGCGTTATCCGTTCTAAAAGACGGCTCACGTACACTGAGGTGAACGAGTTTCTCGAGGGCACGGCCTCCAGAGAGACGCTTGAAAAACTCGAACCGGTGAGCGGGAGTCTCCTGCTCTCGCACGAACTGGCCGGCAAGATCCGGGAGAACCGCAAAAAGCGCGGCTCGGTTATGGATATATCATCGCGCGAGGTCAAGATCGTCTTCAGCGACACAGGCCGGGTGCTCGACATTATACCCCAGTCACGGGGAGTTTCCGAATGGATCATAGAGGAGTTCATGATACTGGCCAACGAAACGGTGGCCGAACTCTTCAACGACCGCGGCCTCCCCTTCGTCTATAGAATCCACGAGGAACCCGACGCCGAGTCGATGATGCAGCTGAAGAACTACCTCGAAGCCCTTGGCATGAACGTTAAACTTCCGCGCAACGTACAACCTAAAGCGTTGCAGCAGATACTGGAGAAGACAAAAGATCATCCGCTCCACGCCTCGATTGAGAGAGTGCTGGTGAGGGGTATGAAACGCGCCGTCTACTCCGAAAACAATATCGGCCACTTTGGTCTGGCCTCACAGGCTTACACACATTTCACCTCGCCTATAAGGAGGTATCCCGACCTGGTCGTCCATAGACTGCTGAAGGTCTTCTCCTCCCGTGGAAACGGCGAACTCACCGACGAACAGAGAGAGTACGAGGAAAATCTCCCCTCCATAGCCTCATGGGCTTCCAAAAGGGAGCGAGTCGCCAACGAGGCCGAGTGGGACCTGCTGGACATGAAGAAGGTCGAATATATCTCCAACCACATAGGCGAAGTTTTCCAGGGCGTTATAACCGGTCTCACGAAGTTCGGAATCTTCGTGGAAATAACCGAAAAGATGATATCCGGCCTGGTGCACATATCCACTCTGGACGACTATTACGACTTCATAGAAAACCAGAACATACTGGTCGGGAGAAAGAACAAGAGGATCTTCAGGATCGGCGACGACCTGAAAGTTCAGGCGGTCAGGGCCGATAAAACGACCATGGAGATAGATTTCAACATAGTTGAAAAAGAGAAAAAGCCCGTTAAAAAAACCAGTCACGAACAGAAAACCAGGTCGAAAAAGCCGAAAAAGCGCCATAAATAAAGGGAAGGGCGGGAACTTCCCGCCCTTTTTACAGATCACAAAGACGCTGGCCGAAGGATCGAAAGATCGGCAAAGCTGCTCATTTCACGAAAAAAGCCACCAGCGCGATGTTCATGGCCGGGAACGAGTATTCCCACGCCGGACTGAAGAGATAAGTGCCGTATTCTTCAACCGTGTACCAGCCGGTAAAAGTGTAAGGCTCGTTCGCTATAGCAACTATCGTCACTATGTCTCCCTTTTTGTACTTTCCGCAGCCTGAAACCTTTCCTCCTTCCGTCGGAGAGGCCGAAAGAGTAACCTGGTAAGTCGGCGGACCGAACCGGGCCATAGCCGTGAACCCCGCCTGAGGACCGGAGAAAGCGTACTGGGCGATCTCCTCGTTGCTGAAAGTGTACCAGGGTTCACCCGTAAGAAGCTGCTCGCCCACAAACCAGCCTTCGTAGCTCAGGCCGTCGGTGGGAGTCACGCCTATCGTCACTTCATCTCCGTAGAGATAAGTGCCTCCACCGGTCGTGATACCCGCGTCCGTCGGCGTCGCTGCCACGGTCACTTCGAGAGTCTTGGGATCGAATTCCACCTTGAAATCCAGATCGTAAGCTTCCTGAGTCTGGAAGTAATCTTTCGTGTTGAAGGAAAAGACCGGAGTGGACGCCACCAGAGCGTCGTTCCTGTACCAGCCTCCGAGGTTGAAGGGAGGGTTGGGCAGGGCGGTCAGCGTAACGAGCTCGTCGTAATCGTAGGTCCCCTCCCCCGTTACAGTTCCGCCTTCGAGCGGGACTATGTTCACCGCGACGACGACCTTTTGCTTTTCAAAGTGGGCCACGATCTCCTTGGACTGATTCATTTTTATGGTGGCGTGTCTGCTGGTTCCGGAATGATCCCCCGTCCATTGAGTGAATTTCCACCCCTCGTCGGGAACGGCTTCAAGCGAAACCGTCTCGTTGAATCTGTACTTGTCCTTTTCCGGAGTAACGACGACCGAGCCGTTGCCTTCGTGCAATACAGTGAGTACGTAAGTGACAGGTTTGCTCAAATACTCGCAAGCCCCAAAAACGATCAACACCAACGCTACCAACAGCGGGATAACCTTCTTCATTCTCTAGCCCTCCTTCAGCGATAAAATAACCGTTCCTGCATTCACCTGTGCTGACAAAAAACTCGGGGCCGTGACAAAGGGTGGGTTATGACAAAATCAAAAAGTGACGGGTTTTTTCGGTAGTCTGTTTCACCGGAGTGGATAGAACGATTTTAGCAATTATTACTTTCATAACAATGCCAAATCTCAACATACCTCTATCTTTATCCTCTAGCCTCATGAATACGGACGATTAGCGGCGCGATTTGTAGATATCGGCAAACATTCCGGCGACGACAGAAATCGAATACCTTCTATACACCGTCCTGCTGCCGTTTTCGGCAAGCATTTTCATTTTGCGTGGCGATAGGTCTCTGTCAAGAAGTATTTTGACTAGGTACCTTTTGATGGTCTCTACGGAGGTGGTATCGATTAGGAATCCATTCAAACCGTGCTTTATATACTCTTTCACACCACCTCTGCGTGGAGCTATCGCTAAAAAACCAGCCGCCATGGCTTCAAGAATCGCTATGCCGAACTCCTCTTTAAAAGAGGGTGCTGCATAGACTGGTGGCCGTGGACCTTGCGAGACCGCGATATCTTTTTCGAGACAGCGTATGTAATCGTTTCCCATGGCCGAGAGATGACAGAACCCCGTCGAAAGCCGGGGGTACTTACGTATGTACTCCTCTATCTTTCTCAGCTCTCCGGCTTCTACTTCATCGGGGTCCTCTACACTGCCTCCTACGATGACGAGGTTGTATCTGTTGAAGAGCGGGGATTCTCCCCAGGCCTTAAGGAGTTTAAACTGTCCTTTGAGCGGATCCAGTCTCCCCACCGTGAGAATAACGGGCAGAGTTTTTCTGTCGCGCTCGATGTGGTACTTTCTTTCCACCTCGAACAGCGAATTGTATCCGGTATATCTATGGCGTATTTCGGCAGGACATTCATCTCTCAAGGATATTCCTTCCGGTACCATGTTCAACTTAGAGCGTAGATCTTCTTTTATCAAAGATGGGTAGTAAGAAATCAGCTGACGTTCGCTCTGCCTTGCTCCTATTCCTATCAAACTATCACTCTCTCTTAGCATTCTCCAGGAGATCTGGACCCGAGAAGTATCCTCCATAATCTTTTCGATTCCAGTCTCAAGCAGAGTCCCCCCGTTACCGGAGAACCTTCTCTGAGGGTCGACAGTCAGCGTGAAGTGGGTCTTTATTCCTTTGATTCTTGCAAGTTTCATCATGGATAGCGAAGCGTAATCAGAAAACCTCGTATGGAAATACGCCGGAGAGATTCCAGCTATTGAAAGAATGTCATCTATCGTCGAAGCCAGCGACCATTGAGAACCGATGAAATGAGCGGCTTTCAGCTTCTGATAACCATAAAACGGAAAGTAGAGGAATAAGTGGCCGTCTTTTTCGACCCTATAGAGCTGTAAATTATCATCCAGCTCCGTTTCTTCGAGGGGTACAACGGTAACTACGCTATCCAAAATATCGGCAAGTTCGTTCCCGAGAGTTCTGAGAAAAGTCCCGATTCCGCCACTGGAGCCCTGGCCTGATTTGAAAGGATCACCGTGAAAAGAAAACTGGATCAGTGATCCACCGGCAGTGTGAACGCCTCTCAGTTTTTCTAGAGAACGGTAAAGGTTGTCCGCCCAATTGAACCGGCATTTCGAAAGGAACTCTGGAACGATTCCCCGCCTGACCGCTTTGAGTATGGCTTTCATCGAGATAGTGGGATCGGAAAGGTTGGAGCGGTTCAGATATTCCAACCAGTTTACGTTGTGAAAATCGAGATAATCCAGTGCCAGAGCCCCTCTCTTTCCCCCCTTCATTAGCTCCTCTTCCATATCTCCCGTGAACTTTAGACTATTTCCTCTCAGCATGGACGATTCGAGCAAAAAGGCGGAATTGGTCTCACGATCTTTGAGCTCCACGGTTTCCAGTAGCAGCTCATCAATCTCGAGGTCCATTCCGAAAAGGAAGTAGAGGGTTTCGACCGGAAGTGTTCTGCCATTTCTCGCCATTCCACGCATGAGGGCCGTTATTGCAAGCCTTTCTAACTCAAGGCTTTTGATGAATTTGGAAAGTCCATCCGGAGGGAGCATCCCGCCCAGACGAATGTATGCAAGAACTCTTATATAAGCGTTGCGGGATCTTCCAAGCTCGAATAATCTGGAAGAATTAGTCATCTCACCTGTGAGATACTCAAGGGCGGAGTAATCGTCCTCTACGAATCCAAATCTTCTCAAAGCCTTTACAGCCTCTTCGAGATCGATTTCGTATTTATCGACCTTCGAAGCTACTTCTTTGAGATTTTCTGTGAACCTGCCAACTTCATATTTCACGGGTGCACCTCCGAATAGATGATAGCAGGTCCGTATCGAAAATCCTCTATTGTGGCCGACCGTTGGGCGTTGGGCTGTTACTGAGAAGGCCTGTCGCTCACCACTCTTTTTTTGCCTTTCTGAAAGCCAGGTCGAGTGCGTAAGGCCACTCCCAGAAGTCTGTCTCTCCCCTTTCCTTCGCATGGAGGGCTTTGAAAACCCTTTCCCTGCTCAGCGGGTAGCTGTGTATTCTCATACCGGTAGCGTTGAAAAGGGCGTTGTTTGTAGCGGGAGCCGGTGCGATCATCGAATGCTCCCCGACTCCACGGTTACCGTATGGAGAAATCTCTTCGGGTGTCTCTTCCCAGAAGGCCTCTATCTCGGCAGGTGCATCTTTAAAAGTCGCTATTTTGTAATCGGTGAAATCGGGAGTCAGCAGTTTGCCATTTTCATCGTAGGCCATGGCCTCCATAAGGCAGGCCGAAAGGCCCTGCACAGTTCCGCCCTCTATCTGACCGCGCACGTTGATCGGCGTTATCGCCTTTCCCACATCGTAACCGGCGACCGCTCTGTTTATTACGATCTTTCCGGTTCCGGGATCGACTTCCATATCCACCCCGATAGCTCCAAGAGTGAAGTGGACCACGCTCTTGGCCGATTGTCCGGTATCGATGTCGGGGTAGATTATATCTGGAGGCGTAAATGATCCAGTACCTATAATTGGACCACCCTTCAAAACGCCGTCTGGCATTTTGAAGCCATTCTGCACTCTTTCGTCGATTCTTTCGTTCTTTCCGAGTTTTCTACATTTTATGACTCCGTATTCAATACTTATACTGTCACACGAAACCTGCCAGTACTCCGAAAACAATGCTATGAGTTTTTCCCTCACGTCGCAGGCTGCACGTTTCACTGCCATTCCCATGGACCAGCAGGAGCGGCTGGCAACCGTTTGCCAGTCATAAGGGTGGCTCTGAGTGTCTGGGTAGTAAACTTTTATCCAGTCGTACGGTACGCCGAGTTCTTCCGAGACGATCTGCGCGTAAGCGCTGTAAGTCCCCTGCCCCATATCCATCGTAGCCGCGAGGACTTCGACCGTTCCGTCGCCATTCAGTTTCACTATAGCCGAAGAGGAAGCGTCAGCGGGAATAGCCGGGGCCTTTATCGCGAGGGCTATTCCTTTGCCCCTTTTCCAGCCTTTCCTGAGGGGTGGTTCCTTCTGCGAAATCTTGAGACTCGCGGCAACCCGGTCGATGATTTTATCGAGTGCATGATCGTGCATAGGCATACCGGTGCATGTGGTCTGGCCTTTCCTTAGAAGGTTTTTCTTTCTGAACTCCACCGGATCGATGTGCAACTTGTCGGCGGCGATGTCTATCACGACCTCTAGCGCGCTCATGAGTTCGGGCAGGCCGAACCCCCTGTAAGCGCCCCCGAAGGGTTTGTTGGTGTAAACTGCGTAACAGTCGGACCAGACGTTCGGTATGTTGTAAGCTCCCATAGACGTATAGCCGGCGCTCCTGACAGGGTTGGCGCCATACTCGGCCGAGATGCCCGTGTCGAACCAGAAGGTATTGCGGATTGCCTGTATCAGACCGTCGTTGTTCACCGCGAGCTCGATTTTAGCCACGAAGCCCTGACGAACCCAGGATGTGAGCAGCACTTCTTCTCTTGGTATAAAGAGTTTGACCGGTCTTCCCGCTATATTCTTATCCATGGCGGCCGCCAGACAGAGCGCCTCGATCGTCATTCCGGCCTTTCCGCCGAAACCTCCGCCTATGGGAGGTGCTACGACTCTAATTTTATGGAGAGGATAGCCGATGCCTTTCGCGATTATATCCCTGACGGTGAAGGCCGATTGAGCAGATGTCCAGATCGTTATCTCGCCGGATGCAGGGTCTTGCTTGCAGATCGAGCACAGCGTTTCGAGGAAGCCGTGGGCTATCTGCGGACAGGTGACGGTCTCTTCGAAGATATGGTCGGCCTCCCCGAAGGCTTTCTCTGCGTCGCCCTTTCTTATTCTGAACCAGTTCCCTATGTTCGTGTTGGGTTGAGGCGTTATGAAATCTACGTGCTCATATTTGTGAAGCTCCGGATGAACGAGAACAGTGTTGGTCGTGGCGGCCTTCACAGGATCGAAGATCGCTTCTAGCTTTTTGTAATTGACCCTGACACGTTTCACTGCCTCCCGTGCCGTGTTTTCATCTTCGGCCACCACAAGTGCCACGGGTTCTCCGCAGTATCTAGTTCTGCCGATGGCCATCGGCGTTCGATCCTTGAGATAAAGACCGAAATGGTGAGGGAAATCCTCGCCAACTAAAACTTTCACTACCCCAGGCACCTCAAGGGCCTGAGCTGTATCGATCGACAGTATCTCGCCGTGCGGAATAGACGAGCGAACGACGGCAGCATGAAGGAGCTCCGGTCCGAACCTTAGATCATCGGCAAACTGAAGAGTACCTGCCGCCTTTTCGAGATCGAACTTTCTTGGCAACCACTTTCCAACACCGGTATTGGTTTTTATATTCTTCATCTCACTCGCTCCCTTCGCTTAGACCTGCCATGATTCGGGCGCTCTTCTTTACGGCCCTGACTATCGAGAGATAACCGGTGCACCTGCATAGGTTGCCCGAAAGCGCCTCTTTTATCTCTTCTTCGTCTGGAGAGGGGTTCTTCAGCAGTAAAGCGTAGGTTGTCATAACCATTCCCGGAGTGCAGTAACCGCACTGTATCGCCCCTTCGTCGATGAAGGACTGCTGTATGGGATGAAGCCTCCCATCTTTTATCAATCCTTCGACGGTGAGGATATCGGCTCCTTCGGCTTCGGCAACCAGGATGAGACAGGATTTCTCCGGCAGGCCGTTCATGATCACTGTGCAGGCGCCACATTCTCCCTCTTCACAACCTCTCTTGAGGCTCGTGAGGCCGTACTCTCGCAGGGCGTGGAGAAGAGTGGTGTTGTCACCGGCCACGAGGGAAACGGACCGGCCGTTCAGATTGAGCTGTATCTTTCTATCTCTCATGATGGTCCTCCCGCTTCCAACTTCTCTACACAGCTTTTTATAGCTCTGCGCGTGAGCTCTTCTATCATCGCCAGACGGTACTCTCTGCTGGCCCTCACGTCAGTAATTGGATCGACGGCTTCGATAGCCAGCTTTGCCGCCGCTTCGACGATACCGTCGTCCATCTTCGTCGCGCCGTTGAGTAGTCTTTCGGCCTCAGTCGCTCTGACAGGACGTGGGGAGACGGCGCAGAATGAGATTCTGAACTCTCTAGTGACGCTCTCAAAAGCCGTGCAACAAACGGCCGCCTGTGCAATGTCCAGGGCTTCGCGACGGCTTATCTTGATGTAACATCCGGCCGACTTCCCCTCAGGCAAAGCGATTTTGATCGCCGTCACTATTTCATCGGCTGCGAGAGCCGTCTTCTTGGGACCGGTTATGAAGTCGCCGATTCTGAGCGTTCTGTCGCCAGAGGGACCGGTGATCTCAACCATCGCCCCGTAGCATAGCAGGGGAGCTATGACGTCTCCCGAAGGAACGGCCGAACACACATTGCCGACAACTGTGGCCCTGTTTCTGATCAGAGGATCGGAATGGGCCATGCAGGCCTGGAACAGTGCCGGCAACTTCTCTCCGACGGCCGGGTTGGAAGCCACCTCGTTCAGTGTTGCCAGAGCCTTTATCTCTATACGTCCGTTCGACAGCCCTATCCCTTTGAGTTGTTCTATCTTCGTGAGATCGATTACACAATCTGGATTCACAAGTGACCTGTGGAGCCAGACAATCAGATCCGTTCCGCCGCTCTTCACCATAGCCCTTCCTCCGGCTTTTTTCAGGATATCCAGAGCCTCGGGTATGGATTGCGGCCGTTCCAGAACGAAGTCGCGCATCTTCATCGCCACGCTTTCAATTGGATTCTATTCCTGTTCGTCGAAAGCTACTATTCTGCTTATGCAGGACTCTCCGCCCACGAATCTCCAGGGGAAGCAACCGATTATCATTCTCCTGTTGAGTATCTGGTCGATTTCTCCGCCGACGTTTTCGGCGTGTATTATGTCGTAGGGGAAGAGAAGCACGTGCATCAACTGGTAGTCGTCCGGCGGGAAGATCTCTTCGAGAGTCTTGCCGTATTTCTTACGGAAATGTGCGTCACACTCCTTCGCCTGAACGGGCATCCAGTCTCTAATCTTTGTGTTCATCGGATGATCGGCCGAACCGCAATCGACGCCGATCCACTTCAACTTCTTCTTCCTGCACCAATCGGCGAACTCTCTAGTTGGCCCGGGATGTTTTATCATATAGCGCACTTCGTCGGCTTCCGGTTGATCGAAGGCATATCTGTGGTATCCCGTGTTGATGATCAGTATGTCCCCTTCCCTCACCTCGACGCGGTCCTCGATATCTTTGGAGGTGTATATCCCGTAATCCTCCGCTATATCTGAGAGATCGACGACGACTCCGGGAGCAACTAGTTCGTTGAGCGGTATGCTCGCAATATCCCGACCGTGAGTACAGAAGTGGAGCGATCCATCCAGGTGTGTTCCTACATGGTTGGAGTGCGTGAGGAGCTGGCCGTTGGCACCGTTCGGCGCGAGCCTCTTGAAGAACTTTATCTGCAAAGGCTCGTAGGTAGGCCAAGGCGGTGTCAGGTGGCTGATAGGTTGCGAGAGTTCGTAGATTCTGATTTTGTCCCAGTTTTTCAATTCCATGAGCGGTTTCCCTCCTTTATAAATATCTGTCGGTGAAAGCGGTTGCAGCCGATACGAATGCCTCGGAAGGCATTCTAACTATGCCGGCACCGACCTGTCCCCTGCCAGCCTCGCGATGGGCGGCTCCGGTATCGAGAATAGGTGTGATGCCGGTCTCCACAACTTTTATGAGATCTATACCCGTCGGGGTTCCTCTGAAATTGAGCGAGGGAATCGTGAAGTTCCTGTTTTCACCCAGACAGATCTCGTACATCTCTCTTGTGTAGTTGATGGCATCCTGAGGCGTACCGCCGACGAACTGGACGATAGCGGGCGCCGCGGCCAGTGCGAAACCTCCGACTCCGTAGGTTTCCATTATCGCACTGTCACCTATATCCCTGTTCACGTCGGCCCTGGTGAATCCCGGGAAAAGCAAAACGTCCGGCAGCGCGGCCTGGCAGGTGAACCACCGCCTTTCCAGACCGGCGATCTGGATCCCGAAATCCGTTCCGTTTCGCGCCATAACGGTCACCATCGTAGAGCCCTCGACAGAACCGACGCCGTCCAGCGAAACCTTCGCCGCGGCCATGCCGGGGTTGAGAAAGAAGTGATCGTTGCCGGCCATGAACCGGATCACCTTCGCCAGAGAGGTGTTGTCGGTGGAGGATTCCACAAGATAAGGCACGAGGGAGCGGATGAACAGGGAGGTCGCGGCCCGGTTCCTGTTGTGCAGTTCGTCACCCATGTGAAGGGCCTGGGAGATAAGGCTTTTGAGATTGATACCTCCGTTCTCCTCAACGTAACGCTCCACGCCCGCCTTGAGCACGGGGAATAGGACCTCTCTCATCCAGTGAAGCCTTTCGATGACCTCTTGGTCAAAGGCGCCCATTCTGAGGACTTTTCCCAGTCCTTCGTTGAGTGTAGCGTAGCTCCTTTTGCCGCTTGAGCCGTCCTCTACAATCCATACGGGCATTCCGGGCGATATTATTCCCGCCATCGGCCCGACGGCGCTGTGGTGATGGCAGGGATCGAACGCCAAGTTTTTTTCCTTCAAGTATTCTATGGCCTTATGGGGTGTGTCGGCCCAGCCTTCGTAGATGACGGCGCCCGTTACGGCGCCCATCATTGGCCCCGACATCCTTTCCAGATCTATGGGGGGTCCTGCGTGGAGTATCGTGTTCTTCTCCATTCCGGGGATAACCTCGCAGGCTATACCGAGATCCACTATATGCGGTTCGGCCTTTTGGAGCCTTTCAAAAGCCGTCTGGTTGGCCTTTTCGATGTCAAACAAAGTTACCACCTCTCAGCTTCTTCAATTTCCCGAGCAGTTCCCTGTCGGCCAACGGGGGCTTCCAATCGACCCTGACGGCAGGTACTTCCCGGGCTTTCAGATCGATGTAGAACTGCTCCATACCCATGTTTATAACTTTCGGACCGTCTTTCAGAAGTTTTTTCATACTCATCTCCGTTCCCTCCCGACCGTGGCCGCAGCAGCGAAAATCGACGCTCTCGCGTTGCTCTCGAAGACTCGAACGCCGGCCTCCTTCAGAATGGCGATCTGTCTCTCCAGACACTGGGGATCGCCGGACGTTCCACACACGTAGGCGACGTAAAGCGGTCCTCTCTTCCTCTCGAGACCCTTTATCGCACCGACCACTTCGGACGACGGGTCCGGCGCGCTGCCGTATCCGAGAACGACATCGAAGAGAACGACCGCGACCGAGGGATCCTCCGACTGCATCTTTAGCTGTCCGGTCCTGAAGGAAGGATCGATCATAGGGTGGAGTTTACCCTGAGTGAATTCATCTTCGCCGTAGTCTATGAAACTGTTTTGAATTGGTTTAAGACTGTCGGGCAACTTCATTCCAATCTTCAGCGGGTTGTTTCCGTAAATCGATTCTAGATATCTCCGGGCAATGCTCTCGGCCTCGTAACAGAGCGTACCACCCGTGAAGAGACCACGCAGGAACCGGCCGGAAGTTTCGCTCTTCCGTCCAAGGGCTTCGATTTTCAAATACTCATTCATCAGATCCTCTCTGGCCTTTCCCGCGTCTTTGCCGTCTAGGAGCGCCACCACGACGGTCGCACACTCCTCAAGACCGGTAGTGTACTTCAGCTGTGGCTCATCCTTGCGGGGCGACTCTCCCATGAAACATGTAACCGACTGTTTCCCGCAGCTTCTCAGGGCCTGGACAAGCTTTTCTCTCACTTCGGTCGAGGGTGGTTTACCTATAACGACCACGACGGAGATCTCGGGATCGTTCGCAAGCGCTTCTATAGCAGTTAGCGAAGAGATGCCACCCACGGCCAACTTAACATCTCTGCCACCCGTTCCAAGACCGTGCTTCACACCTGCTCCGCGCCTGGCGAGCTGGACCATCACTTCTTGCAATCCCGTGCCGGATGCAGAAACTATGCCGACGGGGCCTACCGGGCAGGCGTTTGAAAAGCCCAGCCCTTCGCCGTTTATGACCACCGTTCCGCAGTCAGGACCCATCACTATCAGTCCATTCCGGGAGGCGTACCTCTTAAGCTCTATCTCCTCTTCCAGTGAAACGTTGTCGGAATAGAGCATTACGTTCAAACCTCTTTCGAGGGCCTTCATCGCCTCCGCCGCGGCGTACCTTCCCGGCAGAGAGATCAGCGCGATATCGGCCTCCGGAAGCACAGACAACGCTCCTTCAAGCGTCCTGGGCGTGTATTCGCTCGGCTCCTCACCACCCTTCCACGGGGGCGAGGAGAGATAGGATCTGGCCGTTTCCATCAGTCCGTCGAACAGCTCCCCGGGGCAGTCGATTCCGATTATCAGATCGTCTGGCGAGGCATTCACACCATCCACCTCGAATCCTGCAGTCTTCATTATATGCAAATTAGCCTCAGTTGCCATGTTCAACGTGGCCTCGGCAACGCCTTCAATCTTCTTTAGCTCCTTCGCCACAAGCATGAGAGTCACACTGTCGTAATATTCGCCCTTAACAACCTCTAGCCTCTTCAAGAGATCGACCTCCATTTCTCTCAACTATCTACTCTCGCTCACGAAATCCCTTCGAGTCCAGTAGAGAAACCCGCGAGCCAGGCCCTGCCCGAAAGATGTCCCCACTGGAGAATCCTTCCGGCCGCCGATAAAAGTTCAGACGCTGAACTGCCAGTTAGAGCCTGGCAGAGTTTTTTGCCTCTCTTCCAGATATATCCATTCAAAGCATCTCTTATCATCTGAGCGGAAAACCAGGTCGTTCCGTTTTTTTCCAGCGCCTTTACCAACCGTTCGTTCACCTCTACCCCCGACCATCTGAATGCCGTTACGAGGCCGGTGATGAAATCGTCGCCGGCAGGTGTCGTTCCCGGGCCGAGACCTAGCATCTCTTCGGGATTCTCAAGGTGGTCCAGCAGGCAATCGAGCCGGTCGTCAAGTAAAAAACGCTTCCACTCCCGCCAGAGAGGTTGCCAGAGGGGATTGACAGACTCTGATCCAGGATCGATCGAAGGATCGAACCCAACGCTGGAAAGCTCCGGAGAGATCTTAACAGTTTCACCGGCTTTTAAAAAGGGGAGGGCTTCTATGAGTGCCGCTCTGGGTAGATAATCCGGTTCCCCGGTGATCAGAGAATACCTCCTGTTATTTTCTCCCTCAAAATTGATAGCCTTCGAATAAACGCTGTGGACCTTCATTACTATCATCGTCTTCGGCCAGTCGGAGCTTCGTTCGAAAGGGTACAGAGTGATCATATGACTCCTCTGTTTTTAAACTCCTCTAACTCTTCGAAACTCAAACCAAGTAGTTTCATATATATCTCTCCATTGTGTTCTCCGAGCGATGGGGCCGGTCCACCGATTCCCGCTGGCGTTGCCGAGAACTTTATGGGCACGCCCGGCATCTTAACGTTGAATCCCTTCTGGGGAACGTCCACGATCATTTCGCGCGCAAGTACCTGTGGATCGTTGAAGAGATCGGCGATGTTGTTTATACGACCGGACGGTATGTCGAGTTCCTGGAAGATATCGAGCCAATCTCTGGTGGTTTTCTCTGCAAG
Organism: Mesotoga sp.; assembly: GCF_035363035.1. NCBI lineage: Bacteria > Thermotogati > Thermotogota > Thermotogae > Kosmotogales > Kosmotogaceae > Mesotoga > Mesotoga sp. The sequence goes on from NZ_DAOSEH010000007.1 coordinate 43,388, forward strand.
GGTGACAGAGATTATCTGTGTGAGTTCCGTTATATTTCTCACGCGCTCTGGATTGGTGGAGAACTTAGGATCTTCGCACAACTCCGGCCGCTCTATCGCCGTACAGAACTTATGCCATATACTGTCGTTTCCGACGGCGATGTTTATCTGACCATCGAGCGTCGCGAACGAAGCGAAGGGTGCGATCGACGGATGGCTGTTGCCGATCGGTTCGGGTATCTTTCCCGTCGCCGAGAATCTGGCGATCGCGTTCTCGAGAACGGCCACCATGCTATCCAGCATCGCGACATCTACCATCTGTCCTTCGCCGGTATTATATCTGTTGTGGAGCGCCGCCAGAATACCGATACAGGCGAAGGTTCCGCAAAAGATATCGGCAATAGAGCTCCCGGTCTTCGTAGGGTGGTCTCTATCGGGACCCGTTATGCTCATCATTCCGCTCAATCCCTGTATTATCAGATCATAAGCCGTTCTCTGGCTCATCGGTCCGGAATGGCCGAAACCTGATGATGCCGTGTAGATAAGCGAGGGGTTGAGTTCCATGAGTCTTTCGTAGGGGAAACCGAGCTTCTTCATCACGCCCGGTTTGAAATTCTCCACCAGCACATCGGCCTTTCCTACGAGTCGCTCGAAGAGCCCCTTTCCCTCGGGAGATTTCAGGTTCAACGTTATACTCTTCTTTCCCCTGTTGATACTCATGAAATAAGCGCTTTCATCCCCTATCATGGGACTGAAAGAGCGGGAATCGTCACCGCCGTCGGGCCGTTCGACCTTCACCACGGTTGCCCCCATATCGCAGAGCAGCATTGTGCAAAAAGGTCCTGCGAGGACTCTTGTTAAATCGAGTACGAACAATCCTTCGAGTGGCTTTGGCAATTTCATCTCCTCCTGAATGGAATGCGTCTGGCCGGTTCGAAGACTGATTTACCCTCTTCGAGAATTCCGGTGTAAGCCTCTGTGTTCCTATCCTGAATATGGTCGAAAGTCTGGTCTCTGTTCGAGCCGGGAATGATCTTTTTTATGGGATCTGGATCCAGTTCGGCATAGGTGAACTCGTCGCAGCCTCCGGCCTGAGAGAGCTTCATGCCTGATGGATGAACGATCATCGAGCAGCCGAAGAAATAAGCCCCGCTGGCATCTCTTCCGACTGAATTGGTGCCTATCCAGTAAACGTGATTATCGTAGGCGCGTGCTCTGTTGGTGAGCTCCCACTGATCGAATGTTCGCAGAAAAGCGGAAGGCCTGCATATCATCTCCGCTCCCTTCAAGGCTGTAACTCTCGCCAGTTCGGGGAAATCACCGTCGTAACAGATTACCACACCTATGTTGCCTATCGGAGTCTCAACCGAGAAGGACTCACTGCCAGGAGTGGTCCATCCGCCTGCCTCCAGTCGTTCCGATGGAAAGGGATGAGTCTTTCGATAGACACCCAACAGACCTTCGGGGCCGACCAGTGCGGCGCTGTTGTAGATCACCGGGAAGACCTCCCCTCTCTCGTATGTTGGAAAGCATATATACATATCCAGTTCTCTGGCCCATTGAACGGCTATGTCGGTCAGCGGGCCGGGAATAGTCGAAACTACCTTCCACAGGTCCTCGACACCGCCGATAGGAGTGAAACCGGTGGTGAAGCTCTCGGGGAGCACCACAAGATCTGCTCCAGAGAACTCTTTACACTTCGTTATCCAGCGACGGGCTCTCGAAAGGTTCTCTTCAACGTTCATCGGTTCAATCGCGAACTGTACGGCAGAAACAACGGTTCTCTTCATATCTACTCCTTTTTCACAAAGAAGTGGGGATATGCCCAATCTATCACATTTTTGTCCCATTTAGAAATATTGGAGAGCAGTGTATTTAATGGTTTTTGACTTTGAGAATTGTATGGTATTGAAAAGTGGCGATTACTCCGCTGAACTGGATTCTTTTGCCTGGATATCTCAACAAAGCCAGTATCGCTTCATAGTGTAAGTCACCGGTGGATTATAGGTACGAGAAAAGATATATAATACAGACTTGTGAGTAATGAGTTTATCAATGGAAGATCTATAACCTTGATTAAAAGCGATTATCATCTTTTCTGCTCTCTTAGCAACAAACTCTTTACATTAAATTCCGATAAAAGATCTCACGTATATTGACAAAGCCGAGTTAATTAGGTAGAATTATATCAAGAAGAACGAGAAGACAGTAAGAACCCTTGCTACCCCAAGAGGAAAACGGTCACTGAAAAGACAGGAGACAGCGCAAAGAACCCTAGTCACCAACGTGCAAGGTCAGTCATCACCCCCCAGATTCTCGATGGATGGACAGGCACGTTGGAACCCCCCTAGAAAATCCCGATTATTGAGCCGCCGCAAGGCGGCTTTTTTTCTTGCGGGAGGCCAATGAAAATGACGAACACGCACTTCCGTTGATATGTTTATCTCTGAGAGTCTTTCAAGCTTTCTACAAAGGGCAGGTCGGCGGGGGAGAAATCGTAAACGTCAAGTTCATGCACACAGATCCAGCGAACTTCAGAATGATCCTTCAGTTCGAACTCCTCAGAGATAAATTCAACACTGAAGGCTTCCAGCCTGATCTTTCCAAACGGGTACTCGTAAATTGAGGTGCCGAAGTGACCCTGAATGTTAATCTCGACCCCGAGTTCTTCTTTTATTTCGCGTTTCAAACATTGTTCCAGACCCTCGCCAGTTTCAGTTTTACCACCGGGAAACTCCCATTTTCCGGGTAATTTTCCCTTATCGAGCCTCCTGGCTATCAGAACCATACCGTTTCTCTGCGCGATTGCGGCCGTCACTACAATCAAAAGATCACTCCCCATTCAAGATTCTTTTGAAATAGATTCTCTCGTGAATCCAACCAGTGGCAGGCGATGATAAAGCCCCTAGACGAAGAGACCGGAAGAAATCGGTTCTTCAAAGATCTGCCGGTTCTCCCATAATTCTTTTCAGCGTGTTCTCATCGAGTATCTTTATCTTTTTCCCGTCCTGGCTGATGATTCCTCCGGAGGTGAATTCCCCGAAAACCCTTGACAGGGAGGGCCTAGCAACACTGAAGGCGTCTGCCAGCTCTTCTCTTGTTATCTTAAGTTCGAACTCCGGGCCGTTCTCCGAGGCTTTCTTCAAAAGAAAATGGGCCAGTTTTTGGCTGATCGTATTCAGCGATAGCAACCATACTTTCTCGGCCAGAGTGGTAAGCCTGTCGCCCATATCACCGAGGAGATTGACCAGGAATCTCTCGTTGTTTCCGCATATGGAGATGATTCCAGTTCTATCCATGTAGAGTATCGTGACGTGATCGATGGCAACTATATCGACCGGCAACCTACTGTAGCTGGCGAAGATGAAACCTGATGCCAGAATCGAGGGAGCCTTGATCCTCTCAATCTGAACGATTTTGCCCGAGAAGTCCTGCATCTGTGCCTTAACTTCACCCAGAAGGAGCACCAGCATTTCCTCGCAGCTACTTCCCTGTTCCTGTATGAGTTCCCCTGGCAGGAATTTGCAGATTCTATGTTTTACCTTAGAAAATATCTCTTCCAGCTGACCCACAGGAATACCGGCAAAGAGGTTGCACCTTCCCAGGTTGTATATCAGAGGATTCAACTACATTCACCACCTTAATCAGTTTCTTCGTCAACATCGATATGGAGAGCCCTTTTTTTCGGTTACAACAAATGAGATGCCTTCCAGACTCTCCTGAGTAGATTATACTTATCGATTGCTGAATATCAACGATTACTGGCCAAAAATCCCTTTCGATTTCTCTTGATTTTAGATATGGCCAAAAGGTATCATATTAAAGTACACTTTGATATCCTAATTTCGCGGGTTGTTTCGGATGGGATTTTCGGGTTTAATTTCCCTGTCCCGTCGTAGTTAATGTACTTTTGTAAATACATTATTTGTGGAGGCTGATTTGAGACTTTTCATCTTCGATGTTGGCGGCGTTGTTGCCGAAAATACCAGCGTAGTTCCCCGCATATGCGATTATCTGGACATTCCTCAGGATAGGTTCATCGAATTGGCAGGCCATGAAAGCATCCAGGCCCTTCAAATGGGAAAGATGACCGAGGAGGCTTTTGCCATACACCTCTCTGAAAAGACAGGCAAAGAAGTACCGGCCAATATCTGGTCGATCTTCTTCAATCCCGTGCCAATTGAAGGCACGGTAAAGACGATCGAGAAGCTGAAGACCAGGTACAGAGTAATAGCCGGAACAAACACCATAGATCCGCACTACAGGATTCATAAAAGCCGAAACGATTACGGCTTGTTTGACGAAGTGTACGCCTCGCACTTGATGGGACTGGCCAAACCCGATCCGGAGTTTTACCGTCATATCCTTTGTGCCGAAAACTGCCCGCCGGAGGAGGCATTTTTCGTCGACGATACATTGAAAAATGTTCTGGCAGCGAGAAATCTGGGTATTATATCATTTCATTTTACAGAACCTTCCGCTCTGGAAGAAAGGCTCAAAGAGTTCCTTTGAGTAAAAATCGAAAGGGGTGTAGAGAATGAAAAGACTCACTGTAATTCTATTTGTTTTGTTGATGCTGGTTATTCCTATCGGCGCGATGGCGAAAACCACCATAACGTGGTGGATCAATCCCTGGAGAATAACGCCCCCAGGATTCCCCGCCGACAAGGCAGCAACCGAAGAGGACTTCCCGAAGTGGGCCGCGGAGGAGTTTATGAGGCTCAATCCGGATGTGGAGATCAAGTACGTCGTTGTAGGCAATACCGAGTACGCGCAGAAGATGGCCGCCGCAATAGCGACGGGAACGCAGCCGGATATCTTCAAAGGACCCGTCTGGGATAACAGGTGGGTAGGGGCAGGCCTTCTCGAGCCGATTGACGACTATCTCAGCCAGGAAGACATCGAAGATTTCTACGAGCTAGCACTGGAAAGCGGATATGTTGACGGGAAGCACTACATCTGGCCGTGGAATCTCGGCACAAATGGAATGGGCACATCGATGCTTCTGTACACTCCCGATTTTGAGAAGGCGGGAATCGACTGGAAGAAGATAGTCGAGGAAGGCTGGACTATGGAGGAGTTCGTCGAGATCGCCAAGAAGCTCACATGGGATTCCGACGGTGACGGCAAGACCGACCATTACGCGATAAGCTTCGGTGCCCAGGATACCCACAATCTTATGAGCTTCATCTACGCCTTCGGCGCGGAACTTATAAAAGAAGACGAGACGAAAGTCGTATTTAACTCCCAGGAAGCGATCGACGGCCTGAAGTTCCTGGTGGATCTGGTTGAAGTTCATGGCGTGGTTCCAAAGGGCGTTGAAGCGATGGGTGTTTACGACGTGATAGGTAACTTCCACTCTCACAGAACCAGTATCGGTTTCGGAGGTCCATACGAAATCGGAAGGATCACCAGATATGTATTATCCGGCCAGCTTGCCGAACAGTTCTATCCGGTCATTGCTCCCTTCCCTCACGTAGAAGGAAAGAAAGGGGCATCTTACGCTTCTGCGAGTGGCTTCGTGGTCTTCAAACAAAAAGACCCGGTGAAGAAGGAAAAAGTAATGGAATTTGCCAAGTTCCTCACCAACAGAGAGAACACGGCGCTTCTCGAGAGCCTTTTGTATCTGACGGCAAGAAAGTCGGTAAATGCCCAACTATTCAAGAGCGATGAATACCTCAACGATCAAACGCAGACCTTTGCGAGAATAATGGATGAAACCGGCATGGAGTTCTTTGGATCGCAGAGTTTTCCGTGGTCGGAGATATCCAAATTCTTCACAAGTGCTATGCAGGGTGCATTTGGATTGACCAAAACCCCGAAGGAAGCCCTCGACGGTTTCGTTACCGAAGCGAACAGGGCTCTGGCTTACTACTATTAATCCAAAGCAATCAGTCAAAGGAACAGCCTCCGCCCCCGTCGGGTCTGGGGCTGTTCCTGTTTGATGGGGTGATGAGTTTTGAAGCAGATTCCGACTAAATCGCTTAAGAAGAAGAACGTGCTAAAAGAAATATGGAAGAATCGATCGGGATATTTCTTCGTTCTACCACATTTTGCTCTGTTTGCGGTTTTCTTTCTGGTGCCCGTGGGCTGGGGCATGTACCTAAGTATGTTCCGACACAATGTTTTCTCACAAACATTCATTTGGTTTGACAATTATAAAAGAATCTTGAGCGACTGGCTTTTTTTGAAGACCTTAAAAAACACCTTCGTTTATACATTCGGAGTAGTGCCTTTGTGGTTGGGAAAAGCTTTGCTGGTGACCGTTTTGATTTATCCATTCCGCAAATCGATACGAACTTTCTTCAAAGCGGCTTTTTATTTGCCCCACGTGACCTCCTCCGTCATAATTTCGATGATCTGGCTCTGGGTGTTTAATCCCAACTTTGGTCTTCTCAACTATCTCATGACTCTGTTAGGGCTGGATCCTGTCATATGGCTGGGCAGGTCACTCACGGCCATGCCCTCTTTGATAATCATGCAGGTGATTATGGGAGGCGGGTCGACCATAGTGCTGCTTTCTGCGGCTATGGCCTCGATTCCCGAGTACTATTTCGAAGCCGCGACGCTTGAAGGGGCGAGCTCCTGGGCAATTTTCAGAAAGATAACGGTTCCCCTACTCAAGCCGACAATCCTCTATGCGCTGGTTATGGGTACCATTGCGAACTTCCAGACGTTCTCCAACATCTACATCATGACCAGTGGGGGCCCCGAGTTTTCAACTACAACTATTGCGTACCTCATCTATGAAACGGCTTTCGAGAATTACAACCTTGGACTGGCCTCGGCGATGTCTATGGTGATGTTCGTGATACTCGTCGTTCTGGGAGTCATACAGTTCAAGTGGCTGGGTTCAAATGTGGAGTATTGAGGTGATTGTCCGTGAAAGCGAAAACTAAAACGAATATAAAAAAGGCAATCTCGCTGTTGATACTGGCCATACTCGCCTCGCTGGCCTTCATTCCACTTTACTGGATGGTGGCAACGGCTTTCACACGGCCGTCGCTCACAATGAAGTTTCCTCCGGATGTGATACCCAAAAACCCGACGCTTCAGAACTTCAAAGATCTCTTCGAGAGGAGCATTATCTTCAGATGGACCTTGAACAGCTTCATAGTGGCCGGTACCGTCACAATAGCGCAGATCTTCGTTTGCGCCATGGCTGGATACTCTCTCGCGAAGAAGCGTTTCCCAGGCAGCAAAGCGCTATTTTCCATCTATATCGCTTCTATGATGATACCGACTCAGGTGACGCTTGTCCCTCTGTACATTCTCATATCCAAGATGGGGATGGTAGATACTTACCAGGCTCTAATTCTGCCTGCGATCGCGGCTCCATTCGGAGTCTTTCTGATGAGGCAGTTCATGGTTTCCGTTCCAACGGAGATAATCGAAGCGGCAAGAATCGACGGTGCCGGCGAATTCAGGACTTTCATCGAGATAATCGTGCCAATATCGAAACCCGCGATGGCCGTGCTTGGCATATTCACTTTCATGGGCCAGTGGAACAGTTTTCTATGGCCTTTGATCGTAACCAACACCACACAGATGAGAACCCTGCAAGCTGGTCTTTCGCTGTTGCAGGAACAGGTGCCAATGCAGTATTCTTATCTCATGGCCAGCGCCACATATTCAGCCATTCCCATGATAATCGTATTTCTCGCGTTCCAGAAATACTTCTTGAAAGGAATTACCGTGGGAGCGATCAAATAGACATGAACCGGGAGTGATGTTTATGCATAAACAGTATTTCATGGTTCCGGAAGGCACTTCGATCGAAATGCTTTCTCCCAAATTCTGGACTCGGAGAATAACGGGCCAGGGTAAGCGATGGCTAAAAGAATCCGAGCTGAGCGCTTTCAACGAAGAGCTGCTGACTAACGCCGAAAGAACTGGTCTGGAGAGGTTCTATCGTAACCTGGAGGAGTTTCCCACCAGGGTTGAGCTGGATTCGATAAGGGCCATGATAGGAGAGACGATTCCGGAAGGCTTTTTCACAAGAACGCTGGTTTCACCCGAAGGGGAAGAGGTACCCGCGGAGATACGTGACGATATTCTGGAAAACGCTACCAATCTTATGAATCAGGATATGGTTCTTCAAATGGGCCTCACAACACGCAGGACACATTTGAGGGCTATGCCGACAGACCTGATCCTGGTCGAGGGGTTTCTGGACAACGATGATCTGCAATTGACTTCGGTGAGCCTGGGCAGTCCATTCGTTGCTCTGGCCAGAAGTCGCGATAAATCCTGGCTCTTCGTACAAACACGGACCTACAGAGGCTGGATCAAGGGTGATCACGTTGCTGTGGCCAAGAACAGGAGCGACGTAATCTATTACTGCAGCGGGGAAGAGTTTTTGCTTGCCTGCGGGAGCAGGGTAGAGATAGAACCCGACCCGTTTCTTCCCGATACATGGGACCTCTTCCTTCAAATGGGTGACAGATTACCCCTGGAGAAGCCTAAAGATGTCGAAAACCCCCATTCCCAGGGCCCTTACGGCTGTTACGCGGTGAAGATCCCATTTCGTAATCGCAAGGGAACTCTGGAATTTAGAACCGGGCTCATCCGGGCGAGTGAGGACGTTAGCAGGGGTTTCATGAAATTGACTACCAAGAACGTACTCAAACAGGCCTTCAAGATGCTCGGCGAAAGATATGGATGGGGCGGCTCCTATAACAGGCGCGACTGCTCGCGGTTCATCCAGGATATATATAAATGTTTCGGCCTGGAACTGCCCAGAGATTCCGGAATTCAGGAAAAGTTGATACCCTCTCCCCGAATCGAGTTTACTGGGAGTGCGGAAGACAGAGAAATGCAGCTAGCCTCTTTGAGACCGGGAAATCCCCTTTATATGCCCGGACACACTATGATCTATTTGGGGCGATGCGACGGCCGCTTCTACGTGATACACGACGGAAGTGGTTACACCGACAGGCATGACAGGCAGGTCTCGGTACACGGGGTTTTTGTTATGGAGCTCTCCCTCAGAACCATTAAGAGCCAAAAAAGCTATATTGAGCTACTCACAAGCGCTCCAGAGATAGATAAGGGACTTTTGAAAAGGTAGCGGAGGCGAGAACTTCGGAAGTTCAGCCGTAAACGATAGAGAGAGATCGTTCAAATTCCTGTCTCTGGAAGGGTTCAACGAGTGGGATGCTGGATGGAAGAAGTCCGGTTGTGTCGCTTATTTTGACAGCCAGTGAGCGAGCCGTGTAAATCGGATTTTCGGTTACTTCCATGAAATATCCGGCCGGTAGGTCCCAGAACACCCAGGGGTCGGGTATGACGTTTTGAATCTGAGATGTCTCTATCTCGACGACAAAGCCTATATCGGGAACGAAGTATCTGTCTATCACCCCTTCGAAACTCTTTCGCGGGTAAACGTACCTCGCTTTCACCACTGCCTTCTCGCACTTCAACCGATAGGCCATTTCATGAAGGATCTCTATGGAGATTTCCCGTTCGCTCTCCTCTCTGACCATTCCGAACCCGGTCTTCACGGTTTCGATCATTCTGGAGCTCTCGGGAGAAACGGCAAGCCGGAGTCTCCTGGTGTCGGGCGGACTCAGATACCACTGTATAATGAGGAGACAGACTTCCGCCTTCTCGAAAGTTGAATCGTTCATACTTCCACTGTAAAGGAACTTTCGTTCAATCTCTAGCATTTTGCGACCTCTCTTCGACGAAGTTTTCTTAAGCAATTCTACTACGCTTTGCTTGTTGCGACTTTCCACTTACTGTGTTAGTATCAACCGAATCGCAAATAATGGAGGTTTACGATGGAAGAAAGAGATGAACTGGAACTGCACAACTGTGAAGACTGCTGCGACGGAGACTGCGACTGCAACCACGAAATTGAGCCCGAAAGATTCTCCGTAACTGATGAAGATGGTATTGAACACCATTTCGAGATAATTTACGAATTGGAAAACGATGGCAAGTTCTACTGGATAACCCAGGAGTTCTTCGAAGGCGAAGATGGGGAACCCATAGAGGATGAGAACGAATCGGAATACGTTGTTTTCAGAGCGGAGTACAGTGAGGATGACGATCCGGTGCTTTATTCGGTAGAAGACGAAGAATTCGAGAAGGTGAGTGTCGCCTGGAACAAAATAGTCGAAGAGATGCTCGCCCAGGCGGACGACACAGAAGAGGAAGAATAAGAGAGGGGACCCCGGGTCCCCTTTTTTGTTATAATCTCTTGTGGGGGTGATCCGATGATTCTCGCTCTGGGTATCTTTGCACCAGAAGTGAAACCTATTATAGACCAGATGCTTATTATCGAATCAGGAGAGATTCTTGGAAGGAGTTATAGCAGGGGTGTCATAGGTAACAACGAAGTCGTTGCCTGCAGCGGCTTCGTGGGAAAGGTGGAAACCGCCTTCATGACCCAAAAGCTGATAGACCATTTTCGACCCAGGCTGGTCATGCTTCTCTCCGGAGCGGCCGCTCTTGATCAGTCTCTAAAGCCGGGCGACCTGGTGATAGGCACGGAGTTTGAAGAGTACGACACCGTCTTCCCTCTTAGCCACGGAAAAATGGTCATAAAGGCACCGGATAATCTGGTTATGAGGTTTTTGAAGATTTATTTCAAGGACTGGAGGTTCGGCAAGATCGTCTCGGGCGACGGCGTAGTTTACAGCGTCGAAGAGAGAGATAAGATAGCGAGCTCCCACAGAGCACTGGCTCTGGATATGGATTCGGCAGCCTTCGCCAAGATGGCTAACGAGAACAACCAGAGTTACGTTGTGATAAAGACCATTCTCGATATGGCCGACGAAAACACACAGAGTGATTTCGACAGGAACTTTCCGCTTTTCTGCGGAAAACCTGCCCGGCTGATGGTAGAGATGATGAAAACCCATTACATAGATAGATAGGGAGTGTGGATTATGGAATGTGTGTTCTGTAAGATCGCTGGCGGTCATATAAAGAGCGCCCTCGTTTCCGTAAACGAAGATTTCGTAGCCTTCGACGATATAAATCCCGTAGCTTCCTGCCATGTTCTAGTGGTTCCGAAGAGGCACATAAAAAGTATCAAAGAGCTGTCTGGCTTTTCCGGTCAAGCGCTCAAGAATCTGCTCGATATTATAGATATCGTCGCCGACGAAAAAGGTGTCAAGGAGACGGGTTACAGGGTGATCGTCAATCAAGGAAGCGATGCCGGTCAGGAAGTGGAGCATCTTCACTTTCACGTTATCGGCGGAAGGAAACTCGGAAGACTGGGATGAAAGAAGGCTTTGAGCACTATTACACTGATCAAAAACAACCGCCGAGAACGATCAAGACAGTGAAGTTCGATCTCAAAAACGGTCATCAGTACATCTTCAAGAGCCCCGAAGGCGTGTTTGCCTATGGCAAAGTCGATCGGGCATCGACGATACTGGTCGAAAACTGCGTTGTTTCCGCCCAGGACCGCGTGCTGGATATAGGTAGCGGTTTCGGGATGGTCGGAATTACCTTGAAGCGCGAATACCCGGATATATCTCTCTTCATGAGCGACGTAAACACCAGAGCGGTCACCTTCAGCAAGATCAACGCCAGAGATAACAACGTTCAGGCCGATGTGAGAAAGGGTGATCTTTACGAACCATGGAAAGACATGGAATTCGATGTAATCCTTTCCAATCCACCCATGGCAGCCGGAAAATCGGTTTGGGAGAAGATCGTTCTGGAGGCACCGACATATCTCGCGCTGGGTGGAAGTCTGCAGGTAGTCGCCTTTCATAACAAAGGCGGATCGCGCATCGAGGGGATAATGAGGCAAGTCTTCGGCAACTGTACCGCTCTGGTGAAGTCCGGTGGTATCCGTGTCTATCTCTCCAGAAAAGCGTGAAATTCTCTCTCTGAGGGGAGTATCCATCTCCTTCCGTGGTAATCGGGTGATTTCAAACGTATCTCTTGTTCTTCATCAGGGTGAGTCACTCGCTATCATAGGCCTCAACGGTTCGGGGAAGACATCTCTTCTCAGATCCATAGCCGGGATATTAGAGGAAGTCTCGGGCGAGATCCGCGTCGATGGCAGAATCGGGATGGTTTTCCAGGACCCGGGCCTATCGCTCTTCGGTACAACCGTAGAAGAAAACCTTTTGTTCTCGCTCAGCGGTTGCGAAGATAACGGAGAAATAATCTCTTCGAAGATCGAAACCTCTCTTCAAAGATACTCTATAGTGGAGTTGAGAAAGAGGGATATACTTTCGCTCTCCGGTGGAGAGCGCCAGCGTGTTGCTCTGGCGGCCGCTACCGTTATCTCACCGGACCTCTTGCTTATCGACGAGCCTTTCTCGATGCTGGACAGGCTCGAGATAAAGAATATGCTCGATATCCTGCACACTTTGACGGAGAGAGGTACTTCAATAGTGCTGAGTACCAACAGGTTCTCCGATCTCTCGGTCTTTGACCGCTTTCTCGTACTTGGAAACGGTTCGATGGTCTTCTACGGAAACTGGGAGCTGCTTAAAAAGAATCGTGAGATCTTCACGCTGGCCGGCATGCCGGTGCCATTCGAACTGGAGCTCTCATGTTGAAAATCAAAAACCTTTCCTTTGCCTATCCCTCGAGAAGGTCCGAGCTGGTAGAGGTCATATCGGATATCTCCTTCGAAGCAAATGAAGGTTCGCTTGTTCTTCTTACAGGATCGAGCGGCTCGGGAAAAACGACTCTCCTGAAGCTTCTTTGCGGTCTTCTGAAAGCGCAATCAGGTGAAGTAACCCTCGACGACGAGAGTGTGGAAAGACGTGCAACGATGGTTTTCCAGTCTCCCGAAGAGTCACTCTTCAATGCCACCGTCAGGGAGGAGATTATTTTCGCCTTCAAAGAGAGCTGCTATCCTGACGTTGAAGACCGGTACAGAGATATCATGAGCAGTTGCGGACTAGATCACGAGAAGTATTCATCGCGTTCTCCGCTCAGCCTTTCCGGTGGTGAACAACGGCGAGTAGGACTTGCGGCGATGCTCGGCCTTTCGAAGAAGCTCCTCCTTCTCGATGAACCGGCCGCCGGGCTAGACGAGCCTGGAATTGAAAACGTACGAAAAATCGTCGTGTCCGAGCGTGCCGCCGGCAGAATAATCTTTATCGCAACACACAATTTAATGGATTTTCTCGATCTTGCAACCCACGTTGCGACTCTAGACAGGGGAAGGTTGAAATATTTCGTTACAATAGACGGGTATATTCTTGAAAAGGTCCGTGCCGAAGATCTAGAACTCAAAGGGAAGTTGATGGTCGATTACTATCGCAATTTTGGTCGCTTTCCCGGTGACGAGGAGCTTTTATCCTATTGGAGGGGTGAAATGAATTGCTAAACATCTCTGTGATCGTCAACACTCTGGCCGTTATCGCTGGTTCGCTCCTGGGAATCTTCGGTGGAAAGCTTGTCAAAGAAAGCTACAGGAAGGTTTTCTTCAACGTGATCGGGTTGCTGACCATGGCACTGGGAATAGAGATGTTTCTCGATACCAGCAGCGTATTGGTGGTCCTCGGAAGCCTCATAGTCGGAGGAGCCATCGGCCAGGCTCTGGATATAGAGGAAAAGATTGGAAAACTCACGGGAAAGAAAAGTGACGATGAGAATTTCGTGAAAGGCTTCATAACTGCTTCCGTGCTCTTCGTTGCCGGTCCCATGACTGTGATAGGTTCTTTGAAAGCCGGTTTGAGCGGTGAAAATGAACTCATCTTCATAAAGTCGTTGATGGACGGTATCTCTTCGATAATGCTCGCGGCTGCTATGGGCAGAGGCGTACTACTCTCGGCCGGAGCGGTATATGTTGTACAGGGTTCTCTGGTTTCCCTGGCCGGTCTTCTCTCCTTTCTCCAGGGTCCGATCTATCTGGGCGATTTTTCGGGAGTCGGAGGCCTGATGTTGCTGGGGCTGGGGTTGAGGTTGCTCGAAATAAAAGAAATCAGGGTCGGCAATTTCCTCCCGGCCCTGATAGTATCTCCTCTACTTACATGGGTTTCGACGCTTTTCACCTGAAGACTTCGAGCTCTCTCTCCAGGTTGAACTCCTTCGAATCTTTCACTGGAACCACGCCCTCCTTCAGAACGGCGTGCAATTCACTGTAAGAGGGTTTGTCTCTGGTGTATATGATGCCCATCGGAATGCGCTCTCCCCATTCCAGAGACTTTTCGAAAGCTCTCGCCTTGTTGCCGGGATCGTACGATGGGTTCTCTTCTTTGACGTCGTACAGACGGTTTTTGTAATATTTGAAAGTGTTCACCTTGTTGAAAGTCACGCAGGGTTGCATTATATCGACCACCGAAAAGCCCCTGTGCTTGATCGCGGCTGTGACTATTCTCTTGAAATGCTCGCTGTCGCCAATAAAGGTTCTGCCGACGAACGTCGCATCCATTGTGATCGCAAGCGCCAGGGGGTTGAGCGGTTCGTTTATCACACCCTGTAACTGGGAACTCGTGACCTGACCCTTCTGAGTCGTAGGAGAGCCCTGCCCCTTGGTGAGACCGTAGATCTGATTGTCGTGAATGAGGACGGTGATGTCTATGTTTCTCCTTATGCCGTGAATGAAGTGGTTTCCACCCTCGCCGTACATATCTCCGTCGCCTGATTCGGCAACGACCGTGAGTCGCGGATTGACGGCCTTTATCGCGAAGGCCACCGGTAAGCTCCTGCCATGAAGACCGTTGAAGAAGTTCATTTCGAGATAGTGTGGCATCTTTGCGGCCTGGCCGATTCCCGAAACCATAACGAAGAGCTCTTTAGGGATTTTCAATTCATCCAGCGTTTCGATCAGATTCTTTCTGAGGGGAAAGTTCCCGCAACCGGGGCACCATGCAGGTTCACACTCTCTGAAATATGTCATGACAGCCCCTCCCTTTCTATCTCTTTCGCTATCCAGGCGGCGTTTATCGGTCTGCCGTCGTACCTTCCCATGTGTTTCACCTCTAGTCCGGTGATCGATTTTAGAAGCGTGGCGAACTGGCCGGTGAAGTTCCCTTCCACCGTAACGACCTTTTTACCGCGTAGGAGATTCGCCACGGAGGCATCGAGGGGAAACACTTCGTTGTAATGTATATAACCCACGCCCTTTCTGCTCCTGGCGAACTCGTCAATCGCACCCCAGCTGTCGCCCCAGCCGACCAGAACGAGCGGGGCATCGAGGTTGAACTTCAGAGGTTCGGAGAGTTCACGAACAAGGTCATCTAGCTTTTTCATCCGTTTCTCAACCATCTCTTTGCGTATTTTCAGATCTTCGGTTATATGACCGTATTCATCGTGTTCGTCGGAATCGACCTTCACCAGCGCTTTACCGCCGGGTATGGCTCTTGGAGATACGCCGTTTGAAGTGAGGATGTATCTTTTGTAATTCTCCTCGCCATCGACAATCGCTCTTTCCAGGTATTCTTCTATGTACGTCGGTTTCTCTATTGTCGCGGATGAATCCGTCAGACATTGACTCAGAAGTATGATGACGGGTATCTGGTACTTATCGGCTATGTAGAAGGCCTTCTGTGTGATCTCGAAGGCGTCCCGGGCAGTTCTCGGAGCGACCACATATTTCGGGAATTCGCCGTGGCCCGCGTGAATCACGAAGTGGAGATCTTCCTGCGCGGTTCTCGTGGGCAGTCCGGTCGCCGGAGCCGGGCGCTGAGCATCTACTATCACAAGCGGGGTTTCCGTCATCGCAGCCAGCGAAACACCTTCCTGCATCAGGGCGAACCCCCCTCCGGAAGTTGTTACGAGAGATCTGGCACCGGCGAAGGAAGCGCCCACGGCCATGTTCACGGCTGCAATTTCGTCTTCGGCCTGTTCCACTACTATCGAGTGTTTCAAGGCGTTCGAAGCCAGGAAAGTCATCACTCCCGTTCCCGGAGTCATGGGGTAGGCTGCCAGGAACTTGCAACCTGCCGCTATGGCACCCAGACCGGTCCCTTCTGTCCCGTTCATGAGAAAGTATTCTCTGGCGAGGGGCTGGAAGGCTGGCACTTCCACGGGCAGGGCTATTTCGTAGCCCTTGCTCAGAGCCAGCAGGTTAGCCCTGGTCACCTCTTCTTTACCCTCGAAAGCCTCCCTCACAAGCTTCTCAGGGATCTCTCTCCTCACTCTGAAAAGGCTCAAAAGCGCTCCTAGAGAGACCACATTCTGTGCGCGCGGCTCTCCGGCTTCTTTCGCGACCTTTTTGAAGGGGAATTTGACTTCCCTGAAGGGTATCCCCGCCTCTTCGTGGGTGACATGTTCAGAATCGGAATCAAAGACCAGCACGGTTTCATCGTGGAAATACTCTATCTGGCTCAAAGTGGTACTTTTGCTCAAAGAGACCACAAGATCGAATTCCTGTCGCATCGAATAGAGGGGCATCCCGGATATCCTTATGCGATATACATACTCTCCACCCCTGATTCTTGAATGATAACTCTTGTCCGTGAAGACGCAGTAGCCATTCCTGAAAAGGCTCAGGGCAAGCATATCTCCTATGGTGTTTATACCCTGGCCCGCTTCTCCAGATATAGCAATCACATAGTCTTTCAAGTTGACACCTCCAGGGCGTTCGAAACTCCTGACTAATAAAAAAGCGGGAGCTGGACTCCCGCTTTACGATTCAGTCGATAGGTTCAAAATCGTCTTTACTGGCTCCGCACAGAGGGCAAACCCAGTCATCTGGAACGTTCTCAAAACTCGTACCGGGATCGACTCCGTTGTCGGGATCTCCGACTTCCGGATCATAGATATACCCGCAAATCGTACATCTGTACTTCATCACACCAACCTCCTTGTACTGGATACTAAAAATCGACTTTTCTGGAACTTTCCCAAAGGCCATGAATGTTGCAATAGGAAGTTGCAATCAGAGTTCCTGACTTTTCGAGTTTGATGCTGAGCACTGCCTTGGATTGCGTCGTGACCGGCGTTAACTCGATATGTCCCAGATGAACCAGCAGCTGTCCGTCATCGTATTTGACGTATAGATCGAACCACTTGATGTGGTGTTCGATGGTGTTCGGATGCGCGATTTCCTTACCGACGGTTATCGTTACATCGAATGCCGTACCGGGAATAACTGCCTCGGGGATATCAATAACTGGTACGTGTTTTTCGTTCTTCCAGTCGGCGCTCTTAATAAGCTCGCCAATTCCCATTAAGACCCCTCCTTGTTATAGAACTATGATCAAAAATATAAGACACATCAAAAAAACAAACGACTCTCTAATTAGCTTTCTACGGCAGATTCTGTAGCACCGGCCCAGTAGAATAATTATATCATACTGTCAAAGGAGTGAATCTATTTGGAATAGTTACAAAGAACTACAGTTGAAAAACGAGCTTTCGCGCTTTGTAATAGGATTTGCTTTGAAAAGAAAAAAGCAATGGTTTATAATATACCCGGGAGGGGTAATATGAATGAATTAACGGCAGTGGCAACGGGTACGTTGGGTATTTCTCCTATTCTCAGTCCTATAGTCAGTACGAGTGTGACTTACAGCAGTGCCTTTCTTGGAGGGCTTCTGTCTTTCTTTTCTCCGTGTATTCTCCCGCTGATACCGGTGTTTTTCGGTGTTCTTATGGGAGGTGCGGTCGATGGAAAGGCGCGCTTTCTCAGAGGCGTGTTTTTCACGCTCGGTATGTCTCTCTTCTTCTTCGTGCTGGGAATCGGAGCTACCGGTCTGGGAACTTTTATTAGACAGAACGAGGTTTTGATGAACGTAATATCTGGAAGTCTTTTCGTTCTTTTCGGATTCCTCTATCTCTTCGAAATCGGTTTTAAAGGCGTGAAACTCAACGTATGGAAACTCGGAGGATCGGCTCTCAGTGGATTCATTCTCGGAGCTGTTCTCGGACTGGTGTGGGTGCCGTGCGCCGGCCCTATACTTGGCTCGATACTGGTACTGGCCGCCAACCAGAACACCCTTGGCGAGGGTGGAATCATGTTGCTGGTATATTCGCTCGGCCTGAGCATTCCATTTCTCACGCTGAGCGGTTTAGTGGCGAGGATCACTTCCAGAATTTCCTTTGGAGGCGAGAGTCGCTGGAGAAAGATTATGAGAATCGCCGTGTTCTTGATCCTCGTGGCGGCAGGGATACTGACGATGACTGGAAATCTAAATTTGCTGCAATTTGCAACGGGAGGTTGATTTTGTGAGAAGGATATCTGTTTTACTCGTTTTACTGATCGCTGTGGCGGCTTTTTCCTATGTAGGAATGCTCGACGACTTCGATACGGCAATGAGGCTGGCTTCTATCGAGAAAAAAGAAGCGATCATCATGTTCTCCGACAAGAACTGTAGTTACTGTGTGAAATTCGAAAAGGAAACACTTGCAGACAGTAACGTACAGGAGATTCTAAGGGCCGGTTTCGTATTCGCTCAGATATACAAATCCAACTCCGGTAAGGCTACCTTTCCAACCCAGGGAGACGTAAAAGAATACTCTTACAGTGATCTTTACGCAGCCTTCGGGGTAAGGGGAACGCCCACTTTCTGGTTCTATACCACCTACGGTGAGCCCCTGACACAGCTACCCGGATACGTGCCTGCCAGCGATTTCATCCCGATAGTGAGATTCATTGGAGAGAAGGCCTATGAGACTGTGAAGTTCGACGATTACAGGAAATTGCCTTCCGAGTACGTGGGAACGGCTGCACTTGTGAAGGTCAATGAAGAGGACTACGGGTTTGTTCTGGCCAGGGATCCGCTAGCCAAGGAGTACAACGGTGAAGAGGTTGACCCCTTCACGGTCTGGCTAACAAAAGATCTGGCAACTGGCCAGCAGCTACTCGAGAGAGGCGCCTTCAGAGTTCTTGTTTTGAATTGAAGTAATCGAAGGATATCGAGAGAAATTCCGAGTAAGTTTTGCTGTTTATAAGGCACATCTTTACCAGTTTCAACGATGAAGATGGATAGCTTTTGAAATAATCAACCGTGGCCCGGAAGAATTCTCTCGCACATATACGAACGGAAACACCGAATATGCCCGTAGATATGGCCGGCGTTGCCAGGGTGACTATGCCCATAGCGCCGGCCTTTTTATATACGTTCATGAAAGAGCCGTGGAGTTTCTCTTCGATATCTTTCTCACCAAGCCGTGGCCCGAGAACGTGTATGATCTTGCCGGCCTTCAGAGTGCCTGCACATGTCACTGCAACTCCCGAGACTTCCAAAGGCCCATCGGTCCTCACCAGGGCGTCGCTTTCCAGCTGAATCTCTCTGCCGCCTGCCCTGACAAGCGCTCCGGCGACACCGCCTCCGTGTCTGAGATAGGCGTTGGCCGGGTTGATTATCGCATCGACCTCCTGGACGGTTATGTCTGCAATCTCCAGCTTCAATGCCCTATCCCTTTCCAGCAAATGAACGTGCGTCATTCCTCCGGATACTCCTTCAATCCCTTCCAGAGGGTTCTCAATCTTTCGGCCACCTGCCGCTCTTTGCCTATGTTTCCAGGTTTGTAGTAGATCTCCTGTTTGATCTCTTCGGGCAAGTAATATTCCTTTGAAAAGCCGCCACTATCGTGCGGATAGTGGTAATCCTTTCCGTAGCCGAGTCCTTTCATCATGTTCGTCACGGCGTTTCTGAGCTTGAGAGGCACCGGAAGATTAGGTGTGTTTCTGACCCGATCGCGAGTCGTCATCATGGCTTCGTTCACCCGGTTGCTCTTGGTCGCGACAGACAGATAAATCGCCGCTTCCGAGAGGTTGAGAATACATTCGGGCAATCCCACGCTGTTGACGGCTTCAAAGGCCGATATGGCAATCACAAGGGCCATTGGGTCGGAGAGTCCTATATCCTCGGAGGAAAAGATCACCATGCGTCGGGCGATGAATTTTGGATCTTCTCCTCCTTCCAGCATTCTAATCATGTAATACAGTGCCGCGTCAGGGTCGCTCCCCCTCATGCTCTTGATGAAGGCCGATGCAATATCGTAGTGCTCTTCACCTTTTTTGGTGTACCGTCCAGAAGGAAGGACCGAAAGCTCGTTCATCAGCTCTAGATCTAGCTTCTCTCTTTCGAGCGCAGCGGCGCTCTCCACTAGAGTATCCAGCAGATTGAGGGCGATACGGGCATCTCCCCCGCTGCTGCCTGAGATAACTTCTAGAACCTCATTATCTACCGATACGCCGGAGGTAGATAGAAAAGTGTCTCGCTCGAGGGCACGCGACAGCAGGCGCAATATATCTGCCGCGTTCAACTGCTTGAGGATCACCAGACGGCAACGCGACAGCAAGGCCGGATTGACTTCGAAACTGGGGTTCTCCGTCGTCGCTCCGATGAGTACGATCGTACCCCGCTCGGTAACGGGTAAAAAGACGTCTTGCTGGCTCTTGTTCAATCTGTGTATCTCATCTACGAAGAGAACCAGCTGTTGACCGACGGCCTTCAACCTCTCGCCGTGTGAGAAGTGTTTCTTCAGATCTGCCGTCCCCTGAAGGCTGGCACTGAAGAACTCGAAATGGTAATTGTTCCCCAGATAGGCCCTGATGAGCTCACCTATGGTGGTTTTTCCCGTGCCTGGGGGCCCGTAAAGTATCATGGAAAAGAGCCGACCGCTTTCGACCGCTCCCCTGATTATCCCTTTCTTTCCAGCCAGGTGTTCCTGTCCGACCAGGTCGTCGAAGGTGCGGGGCCTGATCCTTTCACTTAAGGGTTTCCAGTTCGTTTCTGAAATACTCAATCGTCTTTTCCAGTCCTTTTTCCAGCGGCACCGAAGGTTCCCAGTCGAGAAGGGTGCTCGCCTTGGAGTAGTTCAGTATCGATTTTTTTAAATCTCCCGGTCTCGGAGCTTCATGAATCGCTTCTTTGGAGTAACCCGAGGTCACTTTCATCTTTTCGAAAAGCCCGTTGACCGAGGTTCCGATCGCCGTACCGATATTCACCGTGTCGTTTTCCAGTCTCTCCATGGCCAGCAGGTTGGCCCTTGCCACATCTTCCACATACACGTAATCCCTCACGCACTCACCGTCGCCGAAGATCACCACATTCTCACCCTTCAACATCCTCCGCGAGAAGATGGCAACGACTCCAGCCTCGCCGTGAGGATCCTGTCTGGGTCCATAGACGTTGGCGTATCTGAGCGTGGCGTACTTAAATCCGTGCTCGCCGGCGAAGAACCGCAGGTAGTTTTCTGTGGAGAATTTGGCTATCCCGTAGGGAGATAGAGGTTTGGGAAATTCATTTTCATCGGTCGGGATCTTTTTTACGTCGTCCCCGTATATGGCTCCACCGGTGGAAGAGAAGATGACTTTTCTCACTCCGTACTTAATCGCCATTTGTAGCAGTCTGATCGTACCGATGATGTTGACCCTCGCATCTTCTTCCGGTTCTCTCACCGATTTCGATACGCTTATCTGTGCTGCGAGATGGAATACGGCTTTAGGTTTGTGGAGCATGAAAATTCTCTCCATCATTTCACAGTCGGTTATATCCTGCTGGTAAAAAAGCGCCCTCGGATCGAGGTTCTCTATTTTTCCACTCGAAAGATTATCGACAACTATCGGGATCTTACCGTCTCTTATAAGCGCATCTACTACGTGAGAGCCGATGAAACCTGCGCCACCCGTAACAAGGTAATTCTCGCCCATATCACCCACCTCCTTGTAATTCTATTTCCCTTCCCTCTAATAATCTATCGTACATTTTTCTGATGTTCTGTATGTCTTCCCAGGTAAGGCTCTTCGGAGAGCCAGGGTCCCGGGAAGGATATCTTAAAAGATAGCTCGGATGGAACATAACGAAGATCTTTATGCCGCCTAGCCAGTCGAACAGCTTGCCTCTCGCCTCCGTCATTCTTATCTTTTCGTCGCTCACGAAAAAGGACAAAGCCGTTGCCCCGAGGGCAACGATTACTTTCGGACTGACGATAGCTATCTGGGAGAGAAGATAAGGTGAGCAGGCGTTTTTCTCTTCGGTGGTTGGAACTCTGTTGTTGGGTGGACGGCACTTCACGATGTTCGTTATATATACGTCCTGTCTATCGATTTTCACCGATTCTAGAATCTTTGTGAGTAACTGCCCTGCCTTCCCTACGAACGGCCTTCCGGAAGCGTCTTCATCCGCGCCCGGACCTTCTCCCACGAACATTATCGGAGACTGAATGGACCCCTCTCCGGGCACCACGTTGTTGCGTGTCGTGCTCAGGGGACATCGTGTACAATCGTTTATCTTGCTTATAACTCCTAGCAGGTGTTCCTTCCTCTTTACGTAATCAGTCACAGCTTATCACCTCAAAACCTGAATCTGAAGAAAGGCGCTCCTTTGTGAAGTCCAATGACCAGGTATCTGTCTTTCAATTCCTTGATGTAGAATTTCACTGCAATCGTCTCCAGCGTTTCCGTGAACGTCTTCACCTGACTTCCGAAACTGATTTTCAGAATTATCTCGGCGGCCATACAGTGGAGGTCTAGGTAGAGCGGCGAGATCTTGCTCATCGATTCGTCCCACAGGGCTATATCTCCGGCGTAGGTTCCTATCTCCACGAAATTCCTACCGCCGCTGCCGTCGATTCCGAAGGAGAAACGCTTCAATATACCGGGTTTGTCTGATAGAGAGCCCATCGGGAAGTACAGATCGTTTATATGCATCACAAAATCGATGTCATCGCTGAAGGCTAATTCCATGCTCATCCCGAATTCTTCGAACTTTCCCGTGCTGCCCCCCAGTACAGTGGAGTTGCCGTACTTCACGTTAGAGAATCCCAGCGAGTACGCACTGTAGTTTGTATTGGAAGCCGTTTTTGTTGCTATAAAATACTCTCCGACCGTTAACGAGGATATTTCGAGCTGCTTCGATTCCCAGACCGCGAAACGCGCCCTGGTTTCGGCAGCGCTGAAGTATTTGGCCGGGAACTTGTATTTAGAGTCGAAAGTCGAAAAACCGGTCGTGAAGTCCAGGAAGGCGCTCTTCCATTTGACCTCTCCGACGGTGAGGTTGTTTACCTCGACTCTGATTCTATCGTATATCTTGTTCTTTCCAGACAGATAAGGATATCTGAACTTCAGCGCGAAAGTGGCGAAGTCTTCCAGCGTTATGGAGGATCCGAAAACCAGATCTTTCAGCCTTCTCTCGTTATCGACGATATTTGGCGAAGCGTCGTAAGTCCAGTCCAGAGTGAACTCCAGTTTGGTCTTTGTCGTTAACGACAGAGTCAGCTTTTCCTTATTCACGAAGTCATCGAAGAGATCGTCAGATTGCCAGTATACCTTGTTCTCGGTACTGTGGGAAAAGATATCCGACTCGAAGCTCACCGAATATGAGGTCTCCGACGCTTTTGAAGTTACCGGCATGAAAATGGTATCTGACTTGTGACTGAGAGAGGTTCCCCAGAGATCGAATTTCCCTTCGCTATTCAACTCTCCTTTTCCAAGCCAGTTCATATCCGTAGGACTAGCGACGAGTTCTTCATAATCCAGCTCGAGCGAGTAGTCGATCTTTAGAGCCTCCGTGTTTATTCCTGTCAGGAGCTTGCCTGGATGGTCCAGTCTCCATTCACTCTTGAGAAAATCGTACGTGAGAACGGGATTGTACTGAACTCCGAGGTAGTACCACTCAAGAGGCTTCCACATCACTTCATTCTTCAACGTGATGGGTATCTGGTTCTTCGTCAATTTGAAGTCGCTTCCAGATTCGTACTCGAATGCTATCTCGTATGCCGTCTTCTGCTTGAAAAAAAAAAAAA
>NZ_DAOSEH010000008.1:0-60878 GCF_035363035.1 Mesotoga sp.
TCGGACCCGGGAAGTTCTTCGTATTCCTCAGCATACCCGACATCGACGAACCGGAGCTGTGGGCCAGATGGTACGCGGGCATATTGAACGAAATACGTTTCTAGGAGTCTCGAAAGCTGGAAAGATTGGCTCAGAACTACTGAGATAACAATAAACGTAGCTCTTATAAATTGAAAACACGCCGGAGAATCCCTCTCCGGCGTGTTCGTTAAAAATACTCCTCAGCTTCGATTCACTCGAGCATTTTGCGTATCTTTTCGATGTCTTCTTCGACTTCCTCCGAAGGATCGATCTCCATGAGCGATTCGAGGTATTCCAGCCTCAGGTTCAGTCTTTTATCGACCCACGCCTCGTCGTCGTTTATATCCAGGGCGAGCGAGTTGTTTCTTAACAATATGCTCAGGAGATACACTCTGGTATCAACCGAGAGTTCTCTTTCCAGGAAAACTCCCAGGGCCGTCTCTATCTCTTCGATAGTGCCCAGCACATAATCCACAAAGTCCATGCCGTAACTACTCTGCTTGGCGTAAAAATATGCCGAATCGCTGAACGTGCGTTCAAGGTCCTGAAGAATTTCATTGTAGTAATCGCCGGCCACAACGGGGTCGTCGCCTTTCAGTCCGTACATCATCTGAAGTATCTGGCCCTTTTTCTCGCCCGTTTCGTACAGCCTGGCTATCGCCATTTCATAGCGCGGATCGTTCGTCAGGCCGAGCATCTGGGAAAGCTCAATGAAGACGGCGTACTCGACCGGCGCAGGGCTTTCGACCGCCCCATCACCGAAAAGCCTGGTGGCCAGACTGGCGATCATTTCAAGCGAACTTTCCCTGTCGGCGGATGCGTCTATGAAGCTTTTATAGAAGAGAAGTTCGCTGTCGAGTATCTCGAAATCGAATTTGTTGGCATCTATGTAGGCTTCGATCCACTCAACATAGACATCGTCACGGTACCTCTCGACAAAATCGCTGTATGTATCCTCGCTGGCTTGTAGGTCGGAAAGCGAATCGATCTCTATCCTTTCTTCGACCACTATCAGGTGATATCCCGACATGGTCTTCACGGGGCCGTAGAGCTCGCCCACTGGTGCCGTGAAGATGGCTTCCTCGAACTCGGCGACGGTGTCGCCTCTACTAAGATAATCCAGCTCTCCGCCGTTCAGGGCCGAACTGGAATCTTCCGAATACTGAGCGGCCGCATCGGCGAAGGTTGTCTCTCCGTTCTTTATTTTGTTTTTTAGAGAAAGCGCCGTGGCCTCTTCGCTGACCAATATGTGCCTTGCCTTCACCGTCTCGTACAGGTTCCGAATGGTCTCGATGTTTTCCGTAAAGTAAGTCAGAAGCGATTCCTCATCAGTCGGAATTGCTTTATCGAGAAAGCGATTAATCTTTAGCGAATAGGTGACATATTCTTTGATTTCTTCGGCAAAGACGTCTATTGAACCGTATGCCGCTTCTATCTGCCCGACTGTGTATAAGTCTGAAGTGTACATCGAAAGCATGGCTGCCGTCTCGCTGGCCACTTCGTCCTCTGATGGGAGGAGCCCGTTCTCCAGTACGTAATAGTCGACAAGCTTTTCGTCAACTAAATAGGAGATGATTATCAGCTTCATGTTGTGCTCGCTTGGAATGTTCATATTAGTGAAGTACGGGTCGAACACAATTCCCTGGCCGGCAGCGTCTGAAACGTTCGAATAGAAAGCCTGAACTAGTTCTTCTGAAGATATCCAGAACTCCTCGGGAAGAGCCTCGCCATTTCTGGTAACTTTTACTGCATATTCAACAGCCTGAAGAGTGATGGAGAAAAACACCAGTAGCACCAGTAGAAAAGCTTTTTTCATGACCTGTGCCTCCTAATAAAGTAGATACAACAATGATAGCACTTTGATATACGGGAATTGTCAAAACAGGTTCGGGAAACGAAAAAAACAACGGATCATTTGAATACCTGAAAATCCGATACAAAGACTCTGAAAAGCTCCCGGACCTCCTTGAGAGAGTCGCATTTCATGTATTCTTTTCTCATATTCGAGGCGTACCTGATGTTTCTGGTGTAACCGGCGAAGGACTTGCGCAGGTCTCTAACGGCCTGATCCTCACCGACTACGTCGGCCAGCCTTTCAATGTGGTTCAGAAAATGTTCCAGTCTCTCGCTCAAACCGAACTCCTCGTAAGCACCGAGCTCCATCAAATCTCTGGCCTGTTTGAAAATCCAGGGATTGCCTATCGCACCTCTGGCAACTACAACGCCGTCTATCGAGTGATTGTTGAGAGCCTCCGCAATGGCCTGGGGTGAAAACAGGTCGCCCGAACCGTAGGAAAGGATTCCTTCCCGACGGAGCGTTCCGGCGATCCTATCTATCTCTTTCCAGTTGGCCGAACCGGAATACCCCTGCGAAACGGTTCTTCCGTGAATAAAAACCGCGTCGGGTCTTGCTTCCGCGATGGGCGGGATGATTCTCTCGCTCTCGACGCTCTCCCAGCCGAGCCGGATCTTTACAGATACGGGTACGCACGATACTTCCTTCAGGGCTTTTATCATCTCTCCTATCTTGCCGGGATCTTTCAGAAGGGCACTCCCCGCACCACGCCTGGTTACCTTTCTAACCGGGCAGCCGGCGTTGATATCGAACCACGTGGCCACGTCCTTCAACTTCAGAGCGGCCTTCGCCATTCTGCCCGGATCGGAACCGAAGAGCTGTATCCGGCAGGGGCCGGAGGGGATCACTTCTTCGGTCTTTTCTGTAGATCTCAGCACGCCCTCCACGCTGAGCATCTCGCTGAAGGCGAAATCGGCGCCCCACTCCATGACCAGCTCCCGCATTACGCCGTCAGTGTAGCCGGCCATGGGGGACAGCCCTATTTCTTTATACATAAGTCTTTTCGACCTCTTCGATTATCGATCCGGGAACCATTCCCAGCAAAGATCTCTTCGATCTTACCCTCTTCCTTATCTCGGTAGATGAAAGCTCTATCATCGGCGCCTTAAGCAACACCGCTCCTTCCACAAGCTGCAACGGCTTTTCGTTGCACGAACGTGGATATACCGCCAGCCGGGACTCTTTCAGAAGCATTCTGTACTCGTACCAGCTTTCCAGGGCGCGATAACTGTCCTCACCGGCGATCAGGTAAGGTCTGCAAGAGTGTTTCTGCGAGAAGTACCTCATCGTGAAGAGCGAATAGGAGATACCTCCCCTCTCTTTTTCGTAATCTGAGATCACTATCTTTCCGATCCCTTCGAAGCCTTTTTCCAGCCATTTTTTTCTGAGTTCGTACGGTGCAAGGTTTATCTCTCTCTTGTGTGGAGGCAGATAGGCGGGGACGATGTACAACCTGTCCAGTTCCAGCTCTTCCAGAGCCCTGATCGCAATGATGATGTGACCGTTGTGGACCGGGTTGAACGACCCGCCGAACACTCCAATCCTATTCTCTGAAGACATATTCTCTATCATCTATCACGACGGTATCGCCCTCTTCGATACCGGCATTTTTTAATTTATTCGTGAGTCCGCCCTTTTCGAGCTTGTCCATTATGAATCTATCCCTGAACTTCTGCGCCTTGATTTTCCTGAAGTAGAAATCCACTGCCGGTCCGAAAACTACGAACCGGCCTCTGGAATCCTTCTCGACTTTGAAGTTCTCCGGTTCGGGAGCCGTGTACACGATAGCTTCCACTACCGGCAAGGGGAGATCTTCCTCGACTTTCAGCCTGTTCAGGAAGGACTCGCTATCGCCGATAACGTTCCATACGAGTCTTTTGAGATCATCGACTCCCTTCGAAGTGGCGGCCGAGATAGGCAGGATCTCCTTGCCGGTCTTTTCTTTGAAGAGTCTCACCCGCTCGTTCAACATGTCGGGGGTGAGAAGATCGCTTTTATTGCCGACCACTATCTCCGGCTTTTCCAGGAGCTCCGCTCTGTAAAACTCCAGTTCATAACGGATGTCGAAGTAATCCTGCACGAAATCCCTCTCCTCGGTCTGCGCAATATCCAGCAGATGGACGAGTATCTTGCATCTCTCTATGTGCCTCAGAAAACTGTGTCCGAGACCTACTCCCTGGTGCGCGCCTTTGATCAGACCGGGCACGTCGGCCACGATGTATCCCAGAAACTCCGTCGCCATTACGACTCCCAGATTGGGAGAGAGCGTTGTGAAGTGGTAGTTGGCTATCTTTGGTCTTGCGTTTGACACGACCGATATCAGGGTCGATTTGCCCACGTTGGGAAAACCGATGAGTGCAACGTCGGCTAGAATCTTCAATTCGAGCCGCACATACAGCTCCTCGCCGGGCTCGCCGTTCTCGGAGGCTTTGGGAGCCTGGTTGGTGGAAGAGGTGAAACGTGCGTTCCCCCTGCCCCCTTTTCCGCCCCTGGTGAGAACGACCGTTTCGCCGGGTCTGTTCAGATCGGCCAGCGTCTCGCCGGTTTCGGCGTCGTAAGCGATGGTTCCCACAGGCACTAGAATAACGAGGTCCCTGCCCTTCCTGCCGGCCATGTTTGACCCCCCGCCATTTTCTCCGTCCTGCGCCATGAATTTCCTTTTGTGTTTGAACTCGTAAAGCGTGTTCCTGCTGTTACTTGCTCTCAAGAAGACGTGTCCTCCGCTCCCGCCGTCGCCGCCGTCCGGTCCGCCGTAGGGTATGTATTTCTCTCTTCTGAAGGAGACGGCACCGTTGCCGCCGTCGCCGGCCTTGACGTAAATTCGCCCCGTATCTACGAGGCTTTCCTGATCGTTCGCGAGCATCCCAGCACCTCCTTGGGTCTTCTATTATGTTATAATAACATCGTTGAAGGAAGGAGGAAAGTCGAAGTGGACCACATTGTCAATATTGGTTTCGAATCTTTTGTCGTGAAAGATAGGGTACTGGCCGTTCTTCCAGTTGCAAGCTCGGCTGTGAGAAGATTGAAGCAGCTCGGTATGGAGACTGGAAAGATCGTCAACCTGACGTTTGGTAAGAGAACCAAGGCGCTTCTCATAACCGATAGTGGTCACATCATCTTCTCGTTCCTTCCGCCAAGAAGAATCATAGAAAAACTTTTCAAGAACTAGGAGGAATTATGGACATAAGTATGGCGCCTTTCGTACCCTACGTAGTTGAAGATAGAGGAAGGGGAGAGAGGATATTCGATATTTTCACCAAACTTCTAGCGGAAAGGATCGTCTTTCTTGGCTGGCAGATAGACGACGAGATCTCCAATATCGTCGTAGCCCAGCTTCTTTTCCTTGAGTCGCAGGATCCGGATAAAGACATCAATCTTTATATAAACAGCCCTGGTGGATCGATCACCGCCGGCCTGGCGATCTACGACACCATGCAGTACATAAAGCCCGATGTCTCGACGATTTGTATAGGCATGGCCGCTTCGATGGGAGCGATCCTCCTCACCGGCGGCACGAAGGGAAAG
Organism: Mesotoga sp.; assembly: GCF_035363035.1. Lineage (NCBI taxonomy): Bacteria > Thermotogati > Thermotogota > Thermotogae > Kosmotogales > Kosmotogaceae > Mesotoga > Mesotoga sp. The sequence continues at coordinate 5,402 of NZ_DAOSEH010000008.1, forward strand.
AGATATGCACTGCCCAGTTCGAGAATAATGATCCACCAGCCTTTCGGAGGCGCCGAAGGGGTCGCGAAGGATATAGAGATCAGAACCAAGGAGATCCTTTACCTGAGGGACGAACTCAACAAAATCCTAGCCTTCCACACGGGTCAGTCGATAAAGAAGATAGAGAAAGACGCCGACCGCGATTACTTCATGAGCGCGACAGAGGCGGTCGATTATGGAATGATAGACAAGGTGATAGAACCCAAGAATAGAGAGAAAGCCAAAGAGTGACTGATTTTTCTCTTATGGCCGGCGCAAAGCGCCGGCTTTTGACGTATCTGGGGTTGGTAGTGTGTCTGAGATAACACCGATGATGCAGCAGTATCTCGAGGTCAAAAACAATTACAAAGATTGCATAGTCCTCTTTCGTCTTGGAGACTTCTACGAGACGTTCTTCGACGATGCCAGACTGGTCGCCGATGAGCTTCAGATAGTGCTCACTTCGCGAAACGGCAATCCCATGGCCGGCGTCCCCTACCACGCGATCGACGGTTACGTGAAGAAGTTGATCTCCGCCGGCCATAAAGTCGCCATCTGCGAACAGACCGAAGACCCGGCGCAGGCTAAGGGATTGGTGAGGAGAGAGGTAACCCGCGTCATGACTCCTGGAACCCTCATGGAAGACGAGCTTCTCGCCAGCCAGTCCAACAATTATATGTTGACCGTGTCCGAAAAGAAGGGCACGTTTGCGGTTATCCTGAGCGATATTTCTACCGGGGAAGTGGTCGCTACTACCTGCGAAAGCCTTCCGGAACTCCTGGATATAATATCCGGTTTCGAACCGGCCCAGATACTTCTCAAGGAGAGTCTGAAAACCTTGAAAAAGGATATCATGACGGTTTCCAGTGCCTTCATAGAGATCTTCGAAGACTGGAACTTCGCGCTCTCCTCCAGTCTCAGGTATGTAAAAGAATTCTATTCTCTGGCCTCCATAGATCACCTGGAGCTCGATTCATCACAGCTGGAGGCTCTCGGAGCACTCTTCAAGTACCTTCAGATCACCAACCTCAAACCGATGAAACATCTATCGCTGCCCAGAGTTGTCAAAAAATCCGAAACCATGCAGCTGGACGCCTCCACGATAGAAAATCTCAACCTTCTGGCTAGCCAGGGAAAGGGTTCGCTCATAGCGATAATGGACGAAAACATGACCGGTATGGGAAAGAGGAAGCTGAAGCAGTGGCTTTTGACACCCCGTACCGATGTTCATAAAATAGAGCGGAGGCTCGATACCGTTCAAAGCCTTTCGGAGGATCCGCTCCTTCTGGAAGAGCTCAGGGAGTATCTCGGCTGTATCTTCGATCTGGAGAGAATAGTTTCCCGTCTGGCCAGCGACCGGGCCTCTCCCAGGGATCTCCAGTCTTTGAGAAACTCCCTCAGAATCCTTCCCCTCGTAAAGCAGCTTCTCATGAGCAACCCTTCTCTACGTGAAACGGGAGAGGGGATAATTCTCTTCTCGAAAGAACTCGAGTTACTGGAAAGGGCGTTGCAGGACGAACCGTCCGCGTTCGTCGGCGATGGCAAGGTGATAAGGGAAGGTTTCAGCCGGGAACTCGACGAGCTGCGGGATCTCATGGAGAATTCCGTCGAGAAGCTGAAGGAGCTGGAACGGAGAGAGAAGGAAGCGACTGGAATAAGCACTCTCAAGGTCAAGTACAACAAGGTATTCGGTTACTTCATAGAGCTGCCCAAGGCCCAGGCTTCGAAGGCTCCGGAAAGCTACACCAGGAAGCAGACCCTCGTGAACTGCGAGAGGTATATAACCCCCGAACTGAAGTCTTTTGAAGAAAGGGTTCTCAGCGCCGGCGAGAGAATAGATTCGCTGGAAAGATCGCTGTTCGAAGATCTCTGTCGCGAGACGGGAAACTCGGTGAAGGATCTGCAGGAGCTTTCAACAGTGTTAGCGGAGCTGGATGTCCTTCAATCTTTCGCCTCGATAGCCAGAAAGTACGGGTACATCAGACCCGAGTTTGCATCGGACGGTACCACCAGAATCGAAGCCTCCAGACACCCGATAGTGGAGAGGTTCGTGGGCGAGTTCACACCAAACGATATAGCCTTCGGCGAGGAAGGGCGTTTCTTCATACTCACCGGTCCCAATATGAGCGGGAAGTCCACATACATAAGGCAGATAGCCCTCATCTCTATAATGGCCCAGATCGGTTCTTTCGTTCCGGCCTCGAGGGCGGTTTTGCCTGTTTACGACCGGATCTTCACAAGGATCGGTGCCAGGGACGAGCTGGCCGGCGGAAAATCTACCTTCCTTGTGGAGATGATGGAAACGGCCACTATCCTTTCAAGAGCCACCGAGGGCAGTCTGGTAATACTGGACGAAGTGGGAAGGGGAACGAGCACTTTCGACGGCATTTCGATCGCCTGGTCGGTCTCGGAATACATATATGAAGCCATCGGGTGCAACACGGTTTTCGCGACTCATTTCACCGAATTGACGGAACTCTCTCAAATGTACTCAGGAATAAGAAATAAAACAGTTAAAATTATGGAGACCGAAAAGGGTATAGTCTTTCTACACAGAGTGATTGAAGGTGTTGCAAGCAAGTCGCACGGTATAGATGTCGCGAAACTGGCGGGTATTCCCGGCGTGGTTCTGGAGAGGGCCGAAGAGATACTCAGGGTTATCTCCAAACAGTCGGCGCTCGATAAGGCCGTTCGAGTGCTGACGACAGACGATCTTGTCGAAATACGCAGAGCAAAGAAGGGCAAGATGAACCGCAACCAGATAACGTTGTTTGACACATAGATCAATGGAGGTTGAGCATGTCGAGAATTGAACAATTCAGAAGCAAACTGGCCGAAATGGGACTTGAAGGTTTTGTCCTTTACAACTACGAATCGAGTAACAAGTCGAGTTCCTGGTACCTTTCGGATTTTTCCGGTTCTTTTTCTGTACTTGTCGTCTCCCCGGTAGGTGAGTATATCATCACCGACTCCAGATATTACACCCAGGCTTCGATCGAGACCGGTTTCAAATTGATACCCTACAAGAGCGGCGATGAACTCAAAGACTTGATTTCAAACATACTCAAGAACGATGGTGCCGGAAAGGTCGGCTTCGAAGAGGACACGATCAGTCACGGTCTCTACAAGAGAGTCTTCGAGAATCTCGGCGTTGAGCTTTTTCCAGCCGACGTGATTTTGAAGGAAATGCGTATGGTTAAGACGCCGCAGGAGATCGAGAAAATAAAAAGTGCCGTGGTAGTGGCCGAAGAGGCTCTCCTGGAAACTCTCAACTATATAAGACCGGGAAAGAGCGAAGAGGACATAGCGGCCATTCTCGAGCACGAGATAAGGACACGTGGCGGTTATCTAGCCTTCGACACTATAGTCGGCAGCGGTCCGAGAAGCGCGGTGGTACACGGTAAGCCTTCAGACAAAAAACTCCGCGAAGGCGAGTTCGTGCTCATAGATTACGGCGCGAGAGTTGACGGTTATAACTCGGATATCACCAGAACCTTTTCGCTGGGAAGTCCCAGCGAGGAGATGATAAAAGTTTACGAAGTCGTCTATGAGGCCCAGAAGGCGGCAAAAGAAGCGGCACGCGCCGGAATTATCGGCAGCGACCTGCACGAAGTGGCCGCTTCGATAATAAGGCAGGCCGGGTACGGCGAGTACTTCGGGCACGGTCTGGGTCACAGTCTGGGAATGGATACCCACGACGGATCCGGTGGCGCGAGCCCTTCGAACAAGAATCCCATTCCCGCAGGGGCCGTGATCACCATCGAGCCGGGTATATATTTGCCGGAAAAGTTCGGGGTCAGAATCGAGGACGACCTCTATTTCGGAGAAGATAAAACCGAGGTGCTTACGAACCTCGATAGAGAACTCAAGATACTGTAACGATCCGGAGGTGGCTTCTACATGATAGAAGTTGGCAAGTTAAGAAAGGGAATGCCTCTGCTTATCGATGGAGAGATTTACATCGTTCTGGAGGCGAATAAACACTCCATGGGACGGGGAGATGGAATAATAAGGACACGAATGAAGAACCTCAAGACCGCGCTGGTCAGGCAGTTCACCTTTCAGGCCAGTGAAAAGGTCGAGGAGGCTTCGCTTTCGATAAGGCACGTCCAGTACCTTTATTCCGAAGAGGATTTTTTCCATTTCATGGATCTTGAAACGTTCGAGCAGTACACGATCGGTCCCGACGAAATGGGAGACGGCCTCGAATATTTGAAGGGAAATGAAGAGGTAGATCTTCAATTCCACGAGGAAAGGCCGATCGGAGTGATCCTACCCAACACCTTAGTACTCCAGGTCACGGAGACGGCACCGGCCTACAAGGGCGACACAGTTTCCGGAAGCGGTAAACCGGCAGTTCTGGAGACCGGTTTGAAAGTGACAGTACCGTTCTTCGTTGAGAACGGCGAAATGATCAGAGTCGATACTAGAACCGGCGAATACATCGAAAGAGCCTGATAAGGAAAGGAGGGAGAAGAATGGATTTCGAAGAGACGGATCTTGGAAGGATCGAGATCTCTGAAGCCGTGATCCGGGATATAGCGATTCACTCCTACATTGAATTCTTGAAGTTCGATCCCAGAGAAAACAAAGCCAGGAAGGAAGCCAAATCAACCGTCGATATCGATCTTGACGAAAAAGTGGACGGAACGAAAACCGTTAAGATCACCGTGAATACGAAGATCAAATATGGGGTCTCTATTCCTTCTTATGCCAGAAAGATGCAGGAGAAGCTTAAGAACGACGTAGAGAGTTTCAGTGGTCTGAAAGTGGAGGATGTCTCGATAAGTATCGAGGATGTCTATGAAGAGCCCCAGAAGCCTGCCGTTATCGAAGAGGACGAGCCCGAGCACGAGGCGGCCCTTCCTCAGCAAGAGAGCCAGGCCGTTGAAAGCCCTGTTGCCGAAGAAGAGATAGAGAAGGAAGAGGAAAAGAAAGAGAAAGAGGTATAACTCCACAATGACGGGTCCAAACAAAAGCCGGCGGAAGATGCGCGAAATTGTCTTCAGCGCCATATACCAGTTCGACTTTACTGAAGATGCAGAGACTTCTTCTGCCTATCTTGAGAGGGAACTGAGCTTTTTTGCCATGGACATGGAGATGAAGCTCATAACCCGAAAGTATTTCGAAAATATACTTCGAAGAAGGGAGGAGATCGACGGGATAATAAGAAAACATCTGATGAACTGGACCTTCGACAGGCTCGCCTCGACCGACAGAAACGTATTGAGGCTCGGCACTTATGAAATCATCTATGAAAACGCGGTGCCGATTGAAGTGACGCTGAACGAAGCGATAGATATTGCAAAGAAGTACGGTTCGGAACAGGGAGGAAAGTTCGTCAACGGAGTTCTTGATAGGATTGCCAGGGAATGTGCACCTGTCGCAAAAAAAGACTTATAATGGGAGGGTCAGTATGTTAACCGATCTAGAAATAGCTCAAAAAGCGGAACTCAAAGAAATCAGCGAAGTAGCTTCCTCGTTGTCGATACCTGAAAAATACATAAGGCAGTACGGAAGAAACATAGCCAAAATATCCCACCACTATCTTGAAGAGCTGCAAGAAAAACCCGACGGAAAGCTCGTACTAGTTACAGCAATAAGTCCTACCAGCGCGGGTGAGGGAAAAACGACTACCTCGATAGGACTGGCAATGGCACTCAACAAGATAGGGAAAAAGACATTTGTTACTCTGAGAGAACCCTCTGTCGGCCCTGTGATGGGTATAAAAGGCGGTGCCGCAGGAGGAGGTTATTCTCAGGTCCTTCCGATGGAAGAGATAAACCTGCACTTCACTGGCGATTTCCATGCTGTTTCTCAGGCTCACAATCTGCTTTCAGCTGCAATCGACGCGCATATAAAGTTCGACAACAAGCTCGGTATCGATCCCGCAATGGTTTTCTGGCCGAGAACGATGGACATGAACGACCGCGCCCTAAGAGAAATCATCGTCGGTCTCGGCGGGAAGAGCAACGGCTATCCAAGAGAGGAGTCTTTCGTCATAACGCCGGCTTCCGAAGTAATGGCGATAATCTGTCTTTCCAAAGATATCGATGACCTCAAGGAGCGACTGTCTAGAATAGTCGTGGCGAGATCGAAGGATGGCGGCTTCATCACTGCGAAGGATCTCAAAGTCCACGGTGCCATGGCCGCCCTGTTGAAAGATGTGCTCGATCCCAACCTTGTCCAGACCATCGAGGGGACTCCGGCCTTCGTTCATGGCGGTCCTTTCGCCAACATAGCCCATGGGACAAATACAATAATCGCCACCAAGATGGCTTTGAAACTCTCCGATTATGTTATAACAGAGGCTGGCTTCGGCGCCGATCTTGGAGCGGAGAAATTCCTTGATTTTGTCTCGCCCGTTGCGGGATTTAAACCGTCATCGGTCGTTCTCGTAGCCTCTATTCGCGCCTTGAAAATCAACGGCGGAGCATCGAAAAAAGAAGTTAACCAGGAGAATCTCGAAGCGTTGAGGGCTGGCTTCGAAAACCTTAAAGTCCACCACGAAAACCTGAGAAAGTACGGAATACCCGTTCTGGTAGCATTGAATGAATTCCCCAGCGATACGGAAAAGGAAAGGGAGCTTTTTGATTCTCTGTGCAGCGCTAACACCATTTCTTACGAAGTTTCCAGAGTGTGGGAGAAGGGTGGAGATGGTGGAATTGAAATGGCAGAAAAGCTAGTTCAGCTCGTTGAGAATGGCAGCAACAATTACAGGCCGATCATAGATCTCGATATGCCCGTTGAAGAAAAGATAAAGAAACTGGCCAAAGAGATATACAGGGCCGGAAAGGTTGAGTTTTTACCTGAAGCTCAGGCCAAGCTCAAGCTGTTCAAGAAGCAGGGACTTGACAGATTACCGGTTATCGTTGCCAAGACACAGTATTCCATAACCGACGACGAGAAGAAGCTGGGAGCTCCATCCGGTTATACTTTCAACGTTAGAAACTTGAATCTCTCTGCTGGAGCAGGTTTCATAGTAGCCGTTTCGGGAAACATAATGTTGATGCCGGGCCTTGGAGAGGAATTCTGCGCCCAGCAAATAGATGTTGATAAAAATGGCAAGATAAGCGGACTATTTTGAGGTGGTTTCCATGATACTTGACGGAAAGAGCGTCGCAGAGAAGACATACTCCGAAATAAGAGAAAAGATCGAAGGCATGGTTTCGCTGCCTTCACTGGTTCTCCTCTGTGATGAGCCCGATAGTTCGAACAAGACCTACATGAAATCCATAGTGAAACAGGGTGAAAAACTTGGAATCAATGTAGTGATTGAAAACACCGGAGAGGATCCCATCGCTCAGGTACACAGGATGAATTCCGATCCCTCCATTGCCGGTGTGATGATAATGCATCCGCTCAAAAACGCCGACGAAAAATCCGTGCTTGCCGCACTCGATCCTTCGAAGGATCTCGAAGGGCGTACTGTCTCTAATCTCGGGGGAATTGTCAACGATGAAGAGTTTTTCGCTCCTCCGACCGCTGAAGCGGTCATGGAGATGCTTTTTCAGTATGATATCAATCCTAAAGGGCGCGATGTCACGATAGTGGGACGCTCGAACACGGTTGGTAAACCCCTCGCTCTGCTTTTACTTAAGAAAGGTGTCGACGCGACAGTGACGGTCTGTCACTCCAGAAGCAGGGATATTGCCGAGAAAACGTTCAACTCCGATATAGTCGTGAGCGCCGTTGGAATAGCGAAGTTCCTCAAGAGGGAAATGGTAAGGCCCGGTTCCATAGTTATAGATGTCGGAATCAACTTCCTCGATGGAAAACTGGTTGGCGACGTCGATTACGACGAAGTAAGCCAGATCGCGGCCGCTATAACCCCTGTGCCGGGTGGTGTGGGAAGTGTAACTACGGCTTTGCTCTTCAAACATTATTTGAAATCGCTTGAACGTATGGGGAGAATTGCCCGATGAATGAAAGCCCTCTTTTCAGGAGATTGAAGGATTATACATATCCGCAGCTGGCCATGCTAGCCGAAGAGATAAGAGAGACAATAACATCGGTTGTGGCAACAAACACCGGCCATCTCGCCTCGAATCTCGGGACAGTGGAGCTCACCCTGGCCCTTTACAGGGTCTTCGATCCAGATAGAGACATAATAATCTGGGATACGGGCCACCAGGCTTATACCCACAAGATACTAACCGGGCGGTACGGTTCCTTCAGATCTCTCAGAAAAAAGGGCGGTTTGAGCGGCTTTTTAAAAGTATCGGAAAGTCCTTACGATCGTTTTGGCGCCGGTCACGTGGGAACGGCACTCCCCGCGGCACTCGGTATGGAGAAGTCAGACGAGCTCTTCAGAATCTCCAGAAATATTATCGTAGTGGCCGGTGACGGCGCCATTACTTCTGGAATGGCTCTGGAAGCATTGAATCAGATGAAGGATCTCGGTTCTAAAATAAAAGTAATAATGAACGACAACGGTATGAGTATAGGAAAGAATGTAGGCAGTCTTTCATCGGCGATGGCCGAGATGAGACTCAACCCCTTCTACAGAGAGATCAAGGGAGATCTGAAAAATACGCTTGAAACGATGAGGCTCGGCGGCCTGGAGCAATTTCTTTCAAAGATAAAGAGCGGTCTCAAGGCCACCATTCTCGGCGGAAACGTTTTCGAAGATATGGGCTTGAACTATATCGGACCGGTAGGAGGACATGATATTCAGGAGATGGAAACGCTTTTCAACGCGATAAAGGAGATTGATGAACCCTTCTTCGTGCATGTAGTTACGAAAAAAGGAAAGGGACTCGAGTATGCAGAGAAGAATCCAACACGTTTTCACAGCGTTGGAAAGATAGATCCCGAAAGCGGCGAAAAGCTCTTCGACTCGGCGGAGGTATCGTACAGCGATGTTTTTGGAAGAACCCTTACAGAGCTGGCTTCTCTCGATCCTTCGATCGTCGCCATTACTGCTGCTATGCCCGACGGAACGGGATTGTCCGGCTTCATGGAAAAGTTTCCCGCGCGTTTTTACGATCTTGGTATAACGGAGCAACTATGTACGACCTTCGCGGCCGGAATGGCAATCTCGCACAGCAAACCCGTCTTCGCGGTTTATTCTACCTTTCTACAGAGGGCCTTTGACCAGCTTGCTCACGATGTGGCCCTTCAGGATCTGCCGGTGCTTTTCGCGATCGATAGGGCCGGAATAGTTGGTCAGGATGGTCCGACCCATAACGGTATTTTCGATATTGCTTTTCTTTCCATGCTCCCTAACATGAGAGTTCTCTCTCCTTCGAGCGTCCAGGAACTCTCGAATATGCTGTACACCCTTCTTCTGAAGAAGGGTATGGAACATCCCACCGCCATAAGATATCCTAGAGAGGCCGAGATCATCTCTCTAGAGGAAGTTCTATCATCCATGAAAGAGATAGATCTCTGGAAATGGGAAGAGATAATGCACGGCGAAGGAGGTACGATACTGGCTACCGGCTCAATGGTGTCGCGTAGTTATGAGGTCGCTTTGAAATACGGCTACTCGCTTTACAACTGTCGCTCGATAAAACCGCTAGACGAAAGCACGCTAGAATATATATTCGGCAAGTACGATACGATCGTCTGCGTCGAAGAGGGAATCAAAAGGGGTGGTTTTGGCTCCAGTATAGCTCTTGAAGCCATCGAACGCGGTTACACAGGTAAAATTGATATTGTGGCTATCGACGATTGTTTCTCGCCCCATGGAACCCGGGACGAGATTCTATCTGAACTGGGACTCGACGCCAGGGGAATAGAGAAAACTATCTCTAAACTGAGAGGTGAAAAAAATGCAAGTGACTACGGAATTCGGTAAAATCGATATTTCTCTTCAGGCAATCTGCTCAATAGTAAAGAAAGTAGTTTCCGAATCTTATGGACCGGTTAACGTAGGAGCACCACAGACTGGCTTTCTGGCCAAATTGTTTGGAACTGCCGAAGATACAAGAAAGGGAATTAAAGTAACCGAAGAGATCGATGGCACTCTGGAAATCGACGTGGATCTGATCCTCGAATACGGTGTGAGGATTCCTACTGTTGTGGAAAACATACAGGAGAACGTCTTCCATAAACTTAAGGAACTCACGGAAGCCACGAATATCAAAGTGAATATACATGTTGTTGGCTTACAGGATTGACAGGAGGCTTTAGCGATGAAACGTATCAACGGCAAGTTCTTTGTCGCCGCCTTCCGGAAAGCCGCTGAACGTCTTCTGGCCAACAAGGATGAAATAAACGCTTTGAACGTCTTTCCCGTTCCTGACGGCGATACGGGTTCGAACATGTCCGCGGCCATGATAGAGGCATGTGAGTATCTGGACAGGTTGAAGAAGGACGATCTGGTCAGCGTCCTCGAGTCCGTCAAGACCGGAATGTTGATGGGTGCCAGGGGTAACTCCGGTGTCATTCTATCTCAAATATTCAGAGGTTTTGCAGAAGGGATAGGAAACAGAAAATTCGTCAGTACGAAGGCCTTCACCGAAGGTCTTATAAAGGCGAAGGAAATTGCCTACAGGTCCGTCATGAAACCTGTAGAAGGGACCATGTTGACCGTCATGAAAGTCGTGGCCGAAACCGCCAATGAGCATTATACGGAGCTGGAGGATTTCGAAGAGTACTTCGACGAAATGGTGAAGACGGCCTTCGACACGGTTGAAAAGACACCCAGTCTCCTGTCTAAACTCAAAGAGGCCGGCGTGGTCGATTCCGGTGCCAAGGGTCTTGCCTACATCTTCGAGGGTTTTCAGCTGGCGATAAAGGGAGAGCTCGAAGTTGATAACCTGATACAACAGATGCCTCAGGCGATAGGCTCTTCGACAGAGCGAATAGTGGAAATAGTAAGAGAGGAATTGAAATACACCTATTGCACCGAACTGATCGTCAACCTTCACGACAGCGAGAATCCCGAAGAAACCTACGATGGGTTGAAGGCCTTCCTTGAAGAGATGGGAGATTCGATCGTCATGGTCAATCAGGACGAGTTCATAAAGGTCCACGTGCACACCGATCATCCTGGAGACATTATCGAAAAGTTCCTGCACGTAGGTTTTCTCCAAAAGGTGAAGATAGACAACATGAAGGTTCAACATGAACACATTGTAGATATCCAGACAAAGACATCGGAACTCTTCGGAAAGGGTAAGAAACACGGAATAGTTGTCATCTCCCCTGGGGAAGGCCTGGCCGATGTTTTAAAGAGTTTGGGAGTAGATTATACGGTAAGAGGCGGCCAGACCATGAATCCCAGCCTCAAAGATCTGTACGAAGCGATAAGTCACATGGAACCGGACAAGGTCATTGTCCTGCCCAACAACCCCAATATTATACTCACGGCCAAAGAGGCGGCCAACGCTGTTCATGACGAGAATCCCAAAAAGGAAGTGTATATCATTCCGACCCGAACGGTGCAAGAAGGTATCTCGGCCATGACGGTGTACAACGATGATTCCGATACTAAGGAACTGATAGAGGAGATGACGCAGGCGGCCGACGCGGTTACACCTATTTCCATAACCTACGCCGTTCGTGACTCGAGTATGAAAGGCAAAAAAATAAAGAAAGGCGAGTACATCGCCATCGGAAAGGATGGGCTTCTTGGCTCCGGCAAAAAGCTGGACAAGCTCGTACAGGACTCGATAAAAGCGGTTATTGGAAAGGAAAGCAACAGAGAAGTCGTGACGGTGTTCTACGGGTCCGACGTTTCCGAAGAAACGGCAGCAAAGTTGGCCGAGACATTATCTTCAAATTTTTCCGATCTCGAATTCGAGATCCACAGTGGCGGACAACCGTATTACTATTACCTGATTTCCATTGAATAATTCAGGAGGAGAAGATGTACCTACAGAACGTAATAGCTAACCTCAACAACTACTGGTCATCCATGGGATGCATCATAGACCAGCCTTACGACGTTGAGATGGGTGCAGGGACCTTTCATCCCTCCACCTTTTTGAGATCTCTGGGCAAGAAGCCGTGGAAAGTGGCCTTCATTCAGCCAAGCAGACGACCGACCGATGGCCGTTACGGTGAAAACCCCATGAGAGTTCAGCGCTACTTCCAGTACCAGGTGATAATCAAGCCGAATCCCGAGAATTCGCAAGAGCTGTACCTCGGATCGCTGGAAGCGCTTGGGATAAACCCTGTCGAGCACGATATACGTTTCGTGGAAGACAACTGGGAGTCCCCCACACTGGGTGCCTGGGGAGTCGGCTGGGAGGTCTGGCTCGATGGAATGGAAGTTACCCAGTTCACCTACTTCCAGCAGGTCGGGGGTATCGACGTAGATCTGGTCTCCCTGGAAATAACTTACGGGCTCGAAAGGATCACCATGTATCTGCAAAAGAAAGAGAACATATTCGATATAGATTGGAACGGAGAGTTCAAATACGGCGATGTCTTTCTGGAGAACGAGAAAGAGTTTTCCGCCTACAACTTCGATGTGGCCGATACCGCAAAACTCTTCGAGTTCTACAGGATGTACCGCGACGAGTTCGACCTCTGTATGAAGAATGGGCTTATCAGGCCCTCTTACGACTATATGATCAAATGTTCCCACGCTTTCAACCTTCTAGATGCGAGAAACGCCATAAGCGTCTCTCAGAGGCAGAGTTACATCAAGTCTATAAGGGAAATGGCCCGATCGGTGGCACAGGCTTACGTTGACAGGGAGGGTGAAAGCGATGCATAAGAAGAAAGCGTTGCTGGAAATCGGAGTCGAAGAACTTCCCTCAAGCGAAGTCCTGGCGATAAGGAACCAGCTCAGAGAGAAAATCGAGAAGAGTCTCCAGGCCAGCAGATTGGGTTACGACGGACTAAGAATCTTCACGGCCAGTAGAAGGTTTGGACTATACATCGATGGTCTCTCTCCGAAGCAACCCGATTACCTAGAAGAGAAGAAGGGGCCGTCGGAGAAGATTGCTTACAAAGACGGAGAGCCTTCCAGGGCCTTACTGGGCTTTCTCAAGAACAACGACGCAGGAAGTGAAGATATCACCGTCAAAGACGGATACGTTTACATAGAAAGGAAGATACCGGGTAAGTCGTCGCTGGAGATTCTGCCCGGTATATTCAGGCAGGCCGTGCTGTCGCTGGAGTTCAAAAAGCCGATGCGCTGGGGCGATGGCACTTACAGATTCGTCAGGCCCGTGAAATGGGTCGTATCCATGATAGACAACACCGTGCTCGAGATGGATCTCTTCGGAAAGAAGGCCTCCGATACGACTAAGGGCCACAGATTCTACTTCGACGAAATACGCGTCTCACCTGAGAATTACTTTGAAAAACTTAGAGAGGCGCTTGTGATCGCTGACGGTTCCGAACGGGAGAGGCGTGTTCTTTCGGAGATAGAGAAAACCGGAGAACTCCTCCAGGGAAACATTCCTGTCGACGGGGAGTTGCTCGAAGAAGTGGTCTCCCTCACAGAGTATCCCACGGCCGTTGTCGGACGTTTCATGGAGAAGTACCTGGCGCTCCCGCCAGAGGTGATAATCGTCACGATAAAACATCACCAGAGGACCTTTCCAGTTTACAGAGAAGGAGTGTTGACCGATAACTTCGTTGCCTTCCAGGACGGCCCGGGAGACTCTCTGGGGAATATCCGGCTCGGTTATGAAGATGTTATAAATGCAAGGCTCGAAGACGCCTTCTTCTATTACGAGAAGGATCTCGAGAAACCTCTGGAAAGTTACGTGCCGGGTCTGGAAGAAATACTCTTCCAGAAAGGCCTCGGTTCGTTCATGGACAAATCTAAGAGAACGGCGGCTCTGGCAATCAAAATTGGAAAGCTGCTCAAGGCAAAGAGTGGGGAACTGGAAAGTATCGAAAGAACTGCTCTTCTGGGCAAGGCCGATCAGGTCACACGGGTGGTTCAGGAATTTCCGGAAGTCCAGGGGGTCATGGGAAGGATATACGCCGAAAAATCCGGCGAGAGTGAAGAGGTAGCTCTCGGGATCGAAGAACATTACCATGACCAAAAAGTACCCTCGACTCTCAGCGGCGCCGTCGCGGGCGTCGCCGACAGAATAGATACGGTCGTCGGAAACTTCACGATCGGCAACATTCCATCGGCCTCGAAGGATCCCTACGCGTTGAGACGAAAGATGGCCTTCATTTTCCGGACGATGAATTACCTGGGATGGAAGATCGATCTTAAAGAGCTCCTGAAGGAGAGCACCGGCATCCTCGGCGGTCAGGCGTTCGATACTTTGCAGTCTGTCGCCTCATTCTGTCGTTCCCGGTATGAAGCCTACCTTCTCGAGCAGGGCTTCTCGATCAACGTGACCAGGGCCGTCAGCGACTGGTGGAGGTTCCCTTATCTTGGCGAGAGAGCCGCGAAGGCTATAACCGAATACGTTGAAAAAGCCGAATTCACGGATCTTCTGATCGCTTACCAGAGGGTTCACAATATAAGCAAGAACCACGATTGCGACGCGTTCGAAGGCTCGAAGTTCGTTGAGCAGGCCGAAAGGGACCTCTTAAACGAGTATCTCGAATGCTTCGAGAGCGTCAGTTCGGCCCTTGAGAAAGACGACTTCGAAAAGGCGCTCCAGCTTCTTACGGGATTGAAGTCGTCGATCGACAGGTACTTCGACGATGTCTTCGTGATGGATAACCAGGAAGATATAAGGTTGAACAGGCTGGGCTTCCTCAAATCGCTCGATGGGCTCTTTCTGAAAGTGGGGGATCTCTCCCTGCTTCTGGAAGAAGAGAGAAAATGAGCGAAATCTTCAAATCCGGGATAGTTGCCCTCGTTGGTAAACCCAACGTGGGCAAGTCATCTCTTATCAACCGCATAATCGGCGAAAAGATAGCCATAGTTTCCGACAAGCCGCAGACGACCAGAAACCGTATCGGCGGTATCTACACGACCGATCAAGGTCAGATAGTCTTCTACGACACTCCCGGAATACACAAGCCTCTACACAAACTCGGCCAGTATATATTGAAAGTCGCGACCTCCTCTCTGCTGGGCGTCGATCTTCTACTGGTCATGGTCGATCCCACCGACGGGCTCAGGGAATCGGACAGACTGGTCGCCACTCACGTCAACGGAAGCCACGTCCCGGTCTTTCTCGTGATCAACAAAATAGACGCGTACGGTGACAGAAAACTCCTGGAGAACTTCTCGGAAAACGCCTCCCGTCTTTTCGAGAATGTTCTGGAACGTTTTTACATCTCTGCCGAAAAGGGCACCGGCGTCGATTCACTGATAGAAGCGATCTTCAAATTCCTTCCCGCTGGAAAGATGCTTTTCCCCGAAGATTACATTACCGATCGTTCCTCAAGGTTCATGGCCTCGGAAATCGTCAGGGAAAAAGTCCTCCAGCATACCCGCCAGGAAATCCCGCATTCGGTCGGCGTCTCTGTTCACGAGTTCAAAGATGAGGGCGATTTGCTGAGGATCAGGGCCGATATCGTGGTGGAGAGGAATAGCCAGAAGCCGATAATACTCGGCAAAGGCGGTTCTATGATAAAACTCATCGGTAGCGACGCCCGAAGGGACATGGAGTACATCTTCGATCAGAAGGTCTTTCTCGACCTCTTTGTGAAAGTCAGAGAAAAGTGGAGAGATAAGGATTCAATGATACAGGAGTTCACCAATCTGAAAGACGAACTCAGCTGAAACCGGGGGGGTTAGTATGAAAAAGAGTCGGGCCAGGATCGTACTTTTTCTCATGCTCTTCATGATGGTTTTTCTCAACGCGGATCAGATGGTAATGTCTCCGAACATCGGAGAGATAGAGGCCGAGTTCGGTATAACCAAGGCCGACATCGGCCTGATTCAGGGATCATTCACGATCGTGGGAGCCCTGGTCTCGCTGGTCTGGGGCTTTCTGGCCGATAAGTACAACAGGAAGCTTTTATTGTTGCTGAGCGTGCTGGTCGGAGAGATACCCTGTTTTCTTTCGGCTTTCGTTCAGAGCTTTCCACAGTTGTTCATAACCAGAGCTTTGACGGGAATCGGTGTGGGGGCACTCTTTCCGGTCGTTTTCTCCTTCGCGGGAGACACCTTCAAAGAGTCGCACAGGCCAAAGGTCAACGCCTTTCTCTCCACAGCCATTTCTCTGGGGGCGATCGTGGGAATGGTTATCGCCGGGTTCACCGGCTCGACGCTGGGGTGGCGTATTCCATTCATAATCGTCTCTCTTCCAAACATCTTTCTGGCCCTGGCCTTCTACTTCCTGGCCGAGGAACCCAGGAGGGGCGCCGCCGAGGTTGCCGTTGGAGAGCTTGTAGATAAAGGCTACAGCTACGCCGGGAAGGTGAAGCTCTCCGATTACCTCAACCTCTTCAGAGTCAGGACGAATCTGGTACTCTTCATACAGGGAATACTGGGCACCATTCCCTGGGGTGCTATCCCTTACTACCTGGTCAACTACTTCGAGACTTACAAAAACCTCTCAAAAGAATCGGCCACGCTTATCTTCATGTTTTTCGGCGTGGGGAACGTTCTCGGGATTTTTCTGGGCGGCCTGATCGGCGGTCTGCTGTACAAAAGGAAACCTTCCTACATGCCGCTTTTCAGCGGCGGTATGACGATCGCCGGAACGTTTGTTGCCCTGGGTGCCTTAAACTTTCCGCCGGTTGAAGGTACGGGCGGTTTTCTCATGCTGGGACTTCTCGGGATGGTGGCAGCCGCGACGGCCTCGATGACCGGTCCAAACATGAAAACCATGCTTATGAACGTTAACGAGCCGGAAAGCAGGGGCAGGATCTTCTCGGTTTTCAACCTCACCGATTCTCTGGGCACGGGGTTCGGTCAGTTCTTCGCTGGCACTCTCGCCACCGCCGTCGGCTCTCTGGGCGTAGCCATGAACGCTTCGGCGCTCTTCTGGTTGCCCTGCGGGCTCGTTCTTCTCGTCGCCGCGTTGACCTTCCCGCGAGACATCGCCAGGCTACATACTAGGATGCAGGAAGTGGCGAAAACAATGGAAAGTTGTAAATGAAAGCTATCTGAAAAATTTTTATACCGAATGACTTCTCGATTTTGATTCTGGAGAAAAAAGTTGTATAATAAAGATGCTGAAGTAACCCTCAGACCGCTTCGCTGCCCTCGAAAGGGGCAGCAATTTTTTTTACATTTCGGCCTATCTCCTCCCCTGGCGCATTCAAGGCCTCTCCGATTTCACTCGAATCGAGTTTCCGGCAAGATAGCCGGTCGAGAAAGCCGCCTGGAGGTTGTAACCACCAGTCTCTCCGTCGAAGTCGAGAACCTCGCCGGCGAAGAAGAGGCTGGGAACCAGACGCGATTCCATGCTCCTGGAGTTAACCTCCGGGATTGAAATCCCTCCCCTCGTCATCATGGCGGTTAGAAAGTCCCCGGTCCTGGACACTTTCATTTCGAGACCGGTTAGGAGTCTCTCCAGTTCCTTCCTCTCCTGCTTCTTTATCTCCGCTCCCGTTCTCGCCGCTGCTCCAGAGAGTTCCACCAGCTTTTCGGTCAACCTCTCCGGAAGGTCGAGATCGGCGAGGATATTCTTGACGTTCTTCTTGCCATTGGCGGTCAATTTCTCCAGCAGCAGCCTGTCGGCATCTTCCCTCTTCCAGCCGGCGAGATTGATAAGCAGAGTGTCATCCGGGAGTATCTCTCTTGAGAGATGCAGAATGGATGGACCGGACAGTCCCGTGTGGGTCAGCAGGAGATCCTCTCTCCTTTCGGCTATCTTGCCGCCGTTTCTCCAGAGTGAGACCTCTGCCCGCTTTATGGAGATGCCTGAGAGATCCGAGAAGGGAAAATCGTCTATATATACGGCCGCCAGCGCAGGCCTCGGCTCCTGCGTCGTGTGCCCCATCTTTTGCGCAAAGAGGTAACCGTCACCTGATGAGCCGGTGTAGGGGTAGCTCTTGCCGCCGGTCGTTATGGCCAGATAGTTGGCCTGAAGATCTCCACCCGGGGTCTTGACCAGAAAGGTCCCGTCGTCGTCTCTATCGACGGAAGCAACCCGGCAATTGCACTGGATGACTATACCCTGCTTTTCACACTCTGCCAGGAGCACTTCCAGCACATCCCTGGCGCTGAGGGTTACGGGAAAGACCTTTCCATCGTCTCTAACGGTCATCTTCAGCCCTCTCTTTTGAAAGAATTCGATCAGTCTTGAACTGTCGAAAGCCATCAGGGCAGGCTTCAGAAACCTTTGCGCTTCGATCCCGAAGTAATGCTTCAGCATCGCCTTCGGAGCCTCAGAATTGGTGAGATTGCACTGTCCCGATCCCGTCATCAGAAGCTTTTTACCGGGCGAGTCGTTCTTATCGAGTACGGTGACGTTTCTACCCTCGGTCGTGCAGCTTATGGCAGTGAAGAGGCCGGCCGGGCCGGCGCCTATAACCAGTATATTTCTCAATTTAAGGACCTCCTATCGTGTCTGGCCGCCGTTTTCGAAAGGGGCGGCAATTTCAAAGCTCATGAACGCTTCATCGAGCGAACCCGGGAAAGACCGGCAACAATCTCGCTCCGTGCGCTGAACAGAAAGAACGCGAAGAAAATAACGTTCCCCAGCAGAAGCCAGAGCAGGGTGGTGGAAAAATACTTCAAGGCGAAGACAAAAAGATAGAGAGACACCGCGCAAGTCAAGAGCAGCATGATCCTCCTGAAGGGCATGAAATTCATCCCTTCCTTTCTTATCAGGAGGTTGTAAATCACCGTCGAATTCAGTGAAACGAGCGAAGTGCTGGCGGCTATGCCTGCGTGGCCTAGAGGTTCCAGCAGCAACCAGTCGAAGAGAACGTTGAGCATGATGGATATAAAAGATATAAGGGTTATGAAGCGAACCTTCCTCCGGGCTATGAAGTAGCTGGAACAGGTGTACGATACCGGTGAAATAACTATGAGCGCGCCGTACCCTATCAGGGCCATGCTGACGAGCCTCGTCGAATCGGCGTCGAACTCTCCACGCTGGTATATGAATCTCACCAGAGGTTCGGCCATCGATATCACCCATACCGCCAGAGGCAGGGCAATGTTAAGCGAGCTCGTGACGGTTTTTCGCAACCTCTCACGTGTCTTTTCACGCTCTCCGGATACGATGAATTCCGAGAGCTCGGTGTAGGAAGTCATCAAAAAGGCCGTAACAACGAACGTGATCAGTCCTAAAAGCGTGTGCGCATACTGGAGAGACGAGACCCTCCCGGGCGGAAGCAGAGAGACGAAGGCTTTATCGACCATTCCATTTATCAGGCTCAGACTGCCAGAGAGGACCAAAGGCAGAGAAAGGGTGAGCGTCTCGACTATTCTGGTGCCCCTGTCAAACTTCAACACGAAGAGATCCCTAGACTGGAGAGCGTAGAGCAAAACCGTCAGGGCGTTTCCGACGATCCACGCCAGTATATACGAGGCTTCCGAGAGAAAGGGAGAGGTGAAGAGGATAACCGGTATGGCCACAACGTTGAAGATCAATTGGGAGATACCGAACTGAATGAATCTCCTGCTTGCCTTCAAAAGAGTTCCCAGAAGGTTTTCCAGCCCGCCTATGAGCGGATATATCGAAAGGAATCTCAGCTTCCTGGCGGCGTAAGCGATGGTTTCCTCAGAAAAGCCAGGAGCGAAGAGTCTTATCACCAGATCGGGTATCAGCAAAAAAACTATGCCCATGGAGAGAAAGACAGCGCTTCCCGCCAAAAACACGGCACCGGCGTATTTTTTCGATCGAAGGGGATCTTCGTTCCTTATAGAGTGATAGATGGGTACGAAGATCGAAGCCAGGGCTCCGGCGACTATGCTGGAGAGAGTGGTGGCTGGAGTCATGGCGATGAACACGGCGTCGAGATTGCCAGAAGTTCCGAAAAGACCGGCGATGAGCATCTCTCTGAAAAAACCCATCCCCTTCGATATGATTGAGAATGTGAGTATGGCCAGCGTTCCAACGGCAACTGAGCTGGATCTAGATATTCTTCGCATGCTTTCCTCCGATCTCCCTAACAAGTATATGATAGTTATCGCTTTCTTTCCTGCAGGAATGCTAGAATTTCAGCGGGAGGTTCACGGCCGATGAGAAGGTTACCGTTCTTCATAATACTTATAGTGGTTTTCCTGATTTCTTCATGCTTCAGGCTCCCCTCGACCCCGCTTAGATACCTCAGGTTCACTTTCTCGCCGCGGGAGCCTTTTCTGGAGATCGTTCCCGGCGTAAAGCTATCTCTGAAGGACACGGAGAAAACAGGAACGTTAGCCTATGCGGTTCAGAGGCCCTCCGGAGACAGTCTTTTGCTGATCTTCGAGGATGGCAGCCCCCTTTCAGGAATGATCATGGAGCTCTCTCATGAGTTGCTTGGAGCGGGAGTGTCACAGGTGCTGATGGTGCAGCCTCTGCTTAGAGACGGTACCTTCTCGCCGGCCGATTCCGGTTGCGAGATCGCCGTGAGCCGCGATGCTCTGGAAACCGTGGTGAGGTTCACGCAACTTCCCTACTGCCTGCTAATAAGCTGGGCCGACGCTCTTTACTTCGCACAGCATCTGCCAGGCAAGTACCTTCTCGAAGGAGATCTGCTGTACCACATAGGGCCGAACTGGCTCCCCTCACACTCGGGAATATACCTCGGAGTCGATAGAGAGACGGCCATGTCGAATGAAAACTACGGCTCCAACGACGGCGTGACCTTCGCCGATTCCTATCCCTACCAGACCCACGGTTTCAACCTCATCGAAGAGGGAGTCTTCGTCTTTCCCAACGATCTTGACGGTTCGAGATACGTCAACCTTTTCAACTACGACACATACGCTTCACGATGGTTGAAATACTGGGCCCCGGCCTTCACCGGCCCCAGAAGATACGCTGGAGAGCTCACAGATGAGCAAAGAAGGAAGATCTCGAGGTACCTCTACAGAACCGCCGATAACGGTGCCCTCTGGTCGGTCGGTCTGGCCTGGTCGGGTTACAGGGATCTCCCCTTCACAAAGAGGGACCTTTACTCTTGCGTAGGCATAGTCGAAAAGGCTTACGAAAGCGCTGGAGCGAACATAGTGCCTTTTTGGGACGACTGGTTCTACCTCAACTCCTTCGAGGAGTTCTGCAGAACTATCGCGATTCCCTCGATCAGCGAATACGAAGGCAACACTGTAGAATTCAGGGTCAATGCCCTGCTGGCCGACTGGCAGTACGTAGGATCGACCGCATGGTACGTTCCAGAATTTGCCTGGGTCTGGCGATCAACGGCCGGGGTCGAACTGGTCGATTCGCCCGGAACCCTGATTGCAAAGGGAGATCACTGCATCTACAGCTGGACTCCTCCTCGGGCCGGGGTTTATGAAGTGACCTTCAGGTTTCACGGGCTTTTCGAAGGACAGCCGGTCGAGAAGAGCCATACCCTCGAGATAAATGTGCTTCAAAAAAGATAGAGTTCGGGCCCCCGCCAGCCGTACACGGAAAGATCGACAGTATCGCTCTCGTCGAATTCGATGCCTTCGCGCTCCAGAATGGCTTTCTGGAGAGAGTAACCGGCATGATCGCGTATGCTGATCTTGCCTTTGGAGTTTATCACACGCTGCCAGGGAACTTCCGGGTCGCTAACTCCGGCCATGGCGTATCCCACCATTATGGCCGTGCAACTCCCGACGATCCTGGCTATCTGCCCGTAAGTGGCAACTTTCCCTGAAGGTATCATCTTGACTGTTTCATAGATCCTTCTGTAAATGGACGTCTCTTTCTCTTCCATCCTCATCACCCCGAAACTCCACAAACATTTTTAAAGAAACCGGCGGCGGACGGGTGAGCGCCCGCTGCCGGGAAATAGCAAGGAGGTACCGGAGCCGTCGCCCTTACTGTCCGACGGCTTCCATTCCGGCCTTGACCGCCTGGATGTTGAGATCTATGAGGTCTGCTTTCTCGCCTGTGAGCTTCTTCTCGAAGGCTTTTCTCACACCCTCGAGCGTAACGGCGCCGGTCTTTGCGATATAGGCTCCAAGGATCACCATGTTGGCCACTTTCATGTTTCCAAGTCTTTCGGCCACGGCACCGGCATCGATCTTGAAGATTTCTATGTCCTTTCTAGTTGATTCTCTGTCTACAACCGACGTGTTGATTACCATGACTCCACCTGGCTGTATCTGCTTCTCGAACTTTGTCAGCGAGGGGATATTCATCACGATCAGCTCGTTGGGACTCTCGGTTATCGGGGAACCTATCGGTTCGTCGTTTATCACTACCGTGCAGTTGGCCGTTCCTCCCCTCATCTCGGGACCGTAGGAGGGAAGCCATGTGGTGTACTTTCCATCGAACATGCCGGCCGTCGCTATAACCTGACCCAGGAGCATCACTCCCTGTCCTCCGAATCCGGCAGCCACCAGAAGATGTTCTTTCATTTCAGATCACCGACCTTATCGACAAAAACGCCGAGAGGGTATTCCTTTTTCATATTTTCGTTCAACCATTTTATCGATTCGACCGGACTCAAACCCCAGTTCGTCGGACAGGTGGAAAGCACCTCGACCATCGCGAAGCCCAGGCCCTTGAGCTGAACTGTGAAGGCCTTCTTTATCGCCGCTTTTGCCTTTCTCACTTCCTGTGGAGAGCTTACCGCAACTCTTTCGAGATAAACTATTCCGGCCGTTTCCTTTAGCAGCTCCGACACGTGAAGCGGGAAGCCTTCGGTTTCGGATTTTCTACCGTACGGGGAAGTGGTGGTCTTCATCCCCAGCAGAGTGGTGGGAGCCATCTGGCCGCCTGTCATTCCGTAGATCGCGTTGTTGACGAAGATAGTCGTTATCTTCTCTCCCCTGTTGGCGGCGTGAACTATTTCGGCCGTTCCAATGGCGGCAAGGTCACCGTCGCCCTGGTAGGTGAAGACCACTCTATCGGGCAACGAGCGTTTCATCCCGGTGGCAACGGCCGGTGCCCTTCCGTGCGGCGCAACTGTACCGTCAACGTCGAAGAACTCGTAGGCGAAGACTGAGCAGCCCACAGGTGCGACCATCAACGTCTTTTCTCTTATGTTCAACTCGTCTATTGTCTCGGCTACAAGGCGGTGTATTATACCGTGATGGCATCCCGGACAGTAGGAGAACTCTCTTTTGGCAAGTGATTCCGGTCTCTTGTAAGTCGCTTCAGTCATATCATCACCTCATACATGCTTAAGTAGCTCTGCGAGAACTTCGTCGGGCGTCGGAACCATTCCACCGGTCCTTCCGTAGAACTGAACGGGGACGGAACCTTCGACGGCGAGCCTGACGTCTTCCACCATCTGTCCCATTGACATCTCGACGGTGAGGATCGTTTTAACACCTTCGGCAGCTTTTTTCAGCTCGGCGTAAGGGAAGGGCCAGAGCGTGATCGGTCTGAAGAGACCGACTTTGATGCCTTTACTTCGGGCCAGCTTCACTACGCTGCCGAGGATTCTTCCCATAGTTCCGTAACCTACGAGCATATACTCGGCATCCTCGAGGCCGATCGTCTCGTACCGTACCTCTTTTGCCTTAATTCTTTTATAAATTTCTTGAATAAATATATTCATCTTTTCCAGGTTCACGGGATCGATGTCGAAAGAAGTAACCTTGTTGGCTTCGCGCCCTGTCGCTCCCCGAAGTGCCCAGGCAGAATGGTCGTTTATCCCTTCCAGTTTGACGAACTCCGGGAACTCGACCGGTTCCATCATCTGTCCGAGCATACCGTCGGCCAGAATAAGCACGGGCATGCGGTATTCGTCGGCCATTCTGAAGGCGTCTTCCATGAGATCTACGGACTCCTGAATACTGCCGGGCGCGAGGACTATAAGGTGGTAATCGCCATGGGCACCTCCCTTGGTTGCCTGGAAGTAGTCGCTCTGGGCCGGTTGTATATCTCCCAGCCCCGGACCTCCCCTCACGACGTTCACGAACACTGCCGGAAGCATGGCTCCGGCTATGTAGGAAACCCCCTCCTGCATCAAACTAAAACCGGGACTGGAAGTGGATGTCATCACCCGGTTCCCGGTGCAGGCAGCCCCGTAAACCATGTTGACGGCCGCGACCTCGCTCTCGGATTGCAGGAATACACCCTCAATCTGTGGCATTCTACGGGCCATATATTCGATGAACTCGGACTGGGGGGTTATGGGATATCCAAAATAAATGCGGCAACCGGCCCTTACGGCGGCCTCGGCCATCGCTTCGTTTCCCTTGACCATCACTTTTTCGGCCATGTTATCACTCCTTCAGACCTTCGCCGTCTCTTTGAAGACGGTTATAGCGGTGTCGGGGCACATCATGTAGCAGAAACCGCACCCGATACAATTATCGGGATCGTGCTGTCTGGCGGGATGATAGCCCTTGCTGTTGAACTTTTCGGAGAAACTGAGTACTTTCTTCGGACAGAAGTTTATGCAAAGGCCGCAGCCTTTGCAACGCTCTTCGTCTATTTTCACGAAATTCTTACTCATTCTCTACCTCCCAAGGATTTTTCATGTATTTAACTATACGAAACTCGTGGTATCTTCCTTTAAGGGCCTTTACACCGTTCATGACGACGGTGAAGGCTACGGGGATGGTCGTTATTTTCGAGATCTCCTCGATGAAGTCCTCTCCGTGCAGTATCTCTTTTCCGGTCGTTTCCGGGCCTATGTTGGAGTTGTTCACGAGAAAGTCTATCCTCATCCTCGATTTCTCCCTTAGCCTTTCGACGTGTGATACGGCGTTGGCGATCGTATCGTTGAAAGGTCTGTAGGGATTCAAAACGTAGAAAGTGGTGCACCTCTCCGCCGGCAACCTACGGCTCAGAGACGATAGAACCACCGCGCCGTCGTCGTTTCCGCCGACGTCTATAACAATTCTGTATTCGGGGTTTTCCACATAACCGAAAATTTCGGGAGATATGATCGGAAGATCGGCATGGGCCAACTTTCCGGCCGGTGCAATTATCTTTATGCCATCTTTTCCAAAGGCTTCCCTGAGATCTCTAGATCTGTAGTAAGGGCTTATGGTATCTATATCGGCGAGCGCTACCCTCTGGCCGGCCTTCGAAAGCGATTGTGCAAAATTGAGAGCGATTTCCGTCTTTCCACTCCCGAACATACCCATGAATATCAGTATCTTACCGGGAAATTCCATCGTACTCTCTGGCCTCCTCTGAACCTTCGATAACCCTGAGGCCGGCCATGGCGAGAGCCAGTTCTTCGTTCCCACCCGGTACGATATCTATCGGAGCTATGAAAGACAGCTTTTCGGTGAGCCATGGGATCATGAAATTCTTATCGTAGGCTATGCCACCGGTGATTATTATTGAATCCACCTCGCCTCTGAGAACGGCGGCCATCTTCCCGGCCCATTTGATGATCTGGTAGGCCATCGCTCTGTAGGCCATCTTGCTGTTCTGATCGCCCTGGCGAATGTACGTCTGGACTTTCTGGCAATCTGTCGTACCGGTGTGGGCCATCAATCCGCCCCTGCCCTTTATAAGCTTCTTCATCTCGTCTTTTGTGTAAGTGCCTGAGAAGCAGAGCTTTATGAGACCGGTCAGCGGCAAAGTCCCCGATCTTTCGGGGCTGAAAGGACCGTCGCCGTCGAGAGCGTTGTTGACATCGATGACCTTTCCCTTCCTGTGGGCGCCTATCGAAATGCCTCCGCCCATATGAATGACCACGAGGTTCATCTCTTCGTACCTTTTGCCGTACCTGGCGGCCACCTGTCTCGCGACGGCCTTCTGGTTGAGCGCGTGGAATATCGATCTTCTCTTGAAATCGGGATGGCCGGAGTATTTGGCGAGCGGTTCCATCTCATCGACCACAACGGGGTCGGCGATGAAGATCGGTATGTCCCTGCCGCTCTCGCTCAAAAGCTCTCTGGCCAGTATCGCTCCGAGGTTCGAGGCATGTTCTCCGTAACGGGCCGTTTTCAGGTCCTCTATCATACTGTCGTTCACATGGTACGTACCGCCCTGGAGCGGCTTTAGCATTCCGCCCCTTCCGACTATCATATCTATTCCATCGAGCGGATAGCCGCTGCTCTGGAGAAATTCGACTATCAATCTCTTGCGGAAGAGCCTCTGCTCGTAGAGAGTGTTGAACTGAGCGAGCTCTTCGGGCTGGTGTCTTATGGTGTGTTCCCTAATGAGTTCGCGATCATTGAAAAGCGCGAGCTTGGTAGATGTGGAGCCGGGATTGATTACCAGGACGATTGGCATTCATACCCCTCCCGCCAGCACGACGTTGAGAGCGATGGACTGGAGTTTCGTCCTCTCGGAGTCGGCTCTGGATGTCAGAATTATCGGCACCTTCCCGCCCACAATCGTACTTGCCAGCTCTGCACCCGATAAAAAGGCCATAGCTTTGTAGAAGATGTTTCCGGCTTCGATATCGGGCATTATAACTATGTCGGCGTCCCCCGCTACCGGGCTGACTATACCCTTGTGCTTCGCAGCTTCGGCGGAGATCGCGTTGTCCAGCGCGAAAGGACCGTCAACCTCCACCATGCCCAGCTGACCGCGGGCGGCCATTTGAGAGAGTACTGCCGCATCAAGAGTGGCCTGCATCTTCGGATTTACGACTTCAACCGCTGCCAGAACGGCAACCTTCGGCACTTCAATACCCAGCGCTCTGGCGACCGAAGCAGCATTCACGATGGAGTCGGCTTTCTGTTGCAGATCTGGAGATATCACCATCCCGGCGTCGGTGACCAGGAGGAGTTTATGATATCTTTCCAGCTCGAAGACAGTCACCAGGTTCATGGTTCTGCCTGTCTTGAGGTTGAACTCGTCTTTGAGAAAGGCGCTCAGAAGCTCCCCCGTTTTTATATACCCTTTCATGAGAAGCTGACTCTCGCCGGAGGAAACTGAAAGTATCGCACTCTTTATTGATTCTGCCTTATTTTTGCAATCTATGATCGTGTAACCTTCTTTGAAATTCAGAGCCGAACACATCTTTTCTATCTTATCGGCCGAACCGTAGAAGCGGAAGGTGGCGATCCCTTCTAGATAAGCTTCCCTCGCCGATGAGATAACCACTTCATCTTCGGCGGCAGCCACCGAAACTACCTTCGGATTTTTCTTTGCCAGTTCCACGAGCGTTGAAAGATTGGTTATCAAAGTACCACCTCCGGATGGAACTCTCTCGCTTTTTCGACACCGGTGAGTACACGCTCTGCTCCCATAGCCAGCGACATGAGCTCATTCTCACCGGGTTCTATGACGACGAGAGCGAATCTGCTCACGTATCCTTTGATCATTTCTACAAAGCTGCCGTTGTAGGCCATGCCCCCTGTGAGAACTATCGCGTCTATCTGTCCCCCGGCCACTGTGCACATTCCACCTATCTCCTTGGCGATCCCGTAGGCCATGGCTTCGATCACTTCGCGCGCCTTTTCATCGCTTCTGGCCATTTCCATAGCTATTCTCAGATCGTCGGTACCCAGATAGGCGACCATTCCACCGGCTTTGGTGTACCTGGACAACAGCTCCTTCTCGGATAACCCGCTGCTGAAGCAGGCTTCCACGACGCTTCCTACCGGCAGCTCTCCCGACCTCGTTGGACTGAAAGGGCCTTCGTCGTTCGCGTTGTTTACATCGACCATCTTTCCTCTCAATTGAAGCCCAACGGATATTCCGCCTCCAAGATGCACCACTACCAGGTTGAGGTTCTCGAGATCTCTACCGAACTCGGCCGCCACCTGTCTCGCCGCCGCCTTCATGTTAAGCGCATGCAGGAGCGAAACCCTGGGTATCTGGGGAAGGCCTGAGTAACGTGCCTCGGGCGAAAACTCATCAACGGAGACCGGGTCTGTTATGAAGACAGGGATACTGCCACGTGACAGCTCCATCCCTATCGGGGCGGCCAGATTTGCAGGGTGATCCATTTTAGAGCTGTGAACCAGGTATTGGCACATCTCTTCGTTCACCCTGTAGGTACCACTCTCCATGGGAGGTAGTATCCCTCCCCTGCAGGCTATCGCATCGAACTGCTCAAGAGAGATCTCTTTGACAGCGAGAAAACTCCGTATCTCATCGGCTCTCGACGCCACTCCCTTGTCGTGCGGAGAATCTTCACGCTTCACATGCTTCAAAGACTCGGCGAGCACAAGCGTAGAGTCTTCGAAAACACCTATCTTCGTGGAAGTTGATCCCGGGTTTATAACCAGAACTTTCATAGTCTCACTCCCTCAAAGAAGATTCCGTTCCTCGCCGTATTCCATTATAACCTTCTTCAATCTTCTAACTCCTTCTATTATGTCGTTTTTTGGAGGGAGACAGAAGGAGAGTCGCATCGAGTTCTTGCAAGTGTCATCCAGTGAAAAAGCGATTCCCGGTACGAAGAGAACGTTCTCGGATTTGCCCATTTCCAGCATTTCATCGGTGTTGAAGCCTTCCGGAAGGGTGAACCATATGAAGAGACCGCCATCGGGTCTGGTCCAGTGGAACCCTTCCATATCGCCGAAGTTCTTCTCGAGTTCTGCCAGCATCAGATCTTTCTTCTCTTTGTAAAGGGCTATGGTCGGTTTGATCTGTGCCATAATATCGTGTCTCTGAAGGTATCTGGCCGCGAGCCTTTGCGTGAGACTGGGCGTGCAGAGATCGGCCGCCTGTTTGGCCATGACCATCTTTCTAATGACATCGTGACTTCCGATCACCACTCCGAGTCTCAGACCGGGAGAGAGTATTTTACTGAAGGTTTTGAGAAGCAGAACCCTGTCTTTTCCACCGATTTTGAATACGGAATCTATGGCTTCGCCATCGTACCTGAGATCCCCGTAAGGATCGTCTTCGACTATCAGGACATCGTACTTTTCGGCTATTTCAACCAGTCGCTTTCTCTTGGCCAGAGACATCGTAACGCCGCCGGGGTTGTGGAAATTGGATATGACGTATATGAACTTGACCTTTCCGATATCTCCCCTGACCTTTATCTCTTCGAGGCTCTGTTCGAGTTCATCGAGATCCACGCCGTCTTCGGTGAGATTCATGTAAACGTACTGTCTGGATCTCAAAGAGAAGGTGCTGGCAGCTCCCAGATAGACTGGCTTGGAAACGAAATAGATGCTGTCCTCGTCCAAAAAAATCTTACTCACCAGATCCAGCGCACTCTGAGAACCTACGGTGATGAGAAGGTTGTCCAGTTCCAGACCTTCGATCCCGTTCTCTCTCTTGAGCAGGGAGATGTACTCCTCTTTGAGTATCGGGTCTCCCTCGGTAGATGCGTATTGCAGTGTATATCTGTATTCATTTTCCAGTATTTCTCTGGATATTTCGGCCATTTCGTGCCTTGGAAAGGTCTCCGGATCGGGAACTCCCCCTCCAAAGGAAATCATTCCGGGTTTGCCGGTGACTTTGAGCAACTCTCTTATGATGTTAGACTTCATCTTTTTGGCCATCTTGGAAAACTTGTCGGTCATTGTGGAACACCCCCTAATTTTTTTTGTTTTTTCGATTTATGTTTCAATGTGTTAAAAGCAAAAACATGCCAGACCATTCGCCAAATCAGGTCTGGCTTTTAAAGCGAATTATAGAAAATTAAACTTCAGAAAGGCCTGGGTTGTGCAAGTGTTTGCGTGCAGTCTTGTTCAACACTGCAAATCTCTGCACTTATGCACAGGAAGTGGATCAAAAACTGAAGAACCTTCCGTATCCAGCCTTAAAATTGAATCCCAGCTTCTCGCCGAACGATAGCAAGGATGAGAATAAAAACTCCTGTCTGCCATCGGGGCTGTAGTGTAGATTAAAACTCAGCAAGGCCTTTCTGGTGATCGGTTCGGCCAGTCTGTACCAGTCGTATTCGAAAGGTTCGCCGTAATAATTGTCGATCTTGTAAACGCCCGATCTAAGATACTCCAGGCGGATTTCGGTCAGCACCTTTTCCGTTTCGTACGAGAGCGCGAGAAGGTCCAGAGTCACGTCCGGGCCGTAAGGGAATCCGTAGAAGCCGTTCACGACCACGTACTGTCCACCCTCTATATCACCGGCGTTGAAGCGGATCGGATTGGTGTATTTTCCCTCTTCGAAGTCTCTGTTGTAGAGGTAGGGAGTGCTGTGGTAATGCTCGTACTTCAATTTCAGTCCTCCGGAGTTCTCGAAAACAGTCTTTTCGCGGAGTGTGAACTGACTGTCCCATAGAAGCGGACCGGAGTAATTCCCGCCATCGATAAAAGTGTATGTACCGCCGGCATACCAACCCAGAGAAGTGGGGTTTTTCGTTCTGTCTCCCGGTATAAGTATGTCGTCGGCGTACAGTAACCCGTACAGATCGAAACGGTCGAGATCCAGCTCCAGGAAAATACCGGCGTTCACATTTGAGTTCCTGGCGTAATTGTTGTGGAAGATGGTGAAGGGGCTGAGGTCTCTCAAGTCGGGAAAGGTTTTGCTGATCAGGTTGGTTTCGACCAGACCTAACCTCAGGAGTTCGTTGCTGAAGCCGAACGAGTGACCGATCAAAGTCTTAGGACTGTTATAGACCGATCTATCGGAAGAGATGAGGAAAAAGTTGTAGAAATATCTGCCGTAGGAGACCTCTGTGTTCAAATCGAACCACAGATGTTCGAAGTAAGGAACGGTTTCCGACAACACGAAGTTGTACGTGGCCGGCCCGAAGTGGAGCTTCCTCTTGCCTGCCGAAAGTCTGATCAGGGAGTTCTCGTATTCGGCCAGTCCGACCCTGGGCAGATCGGTGTCGATATAGAGAGAGTTCTTGTTTGGATCTAGTGGCAGGTTGGACCAGCCTTTACCCCGCAGGTAGGCCGAAAGATCCTGCCTGAAATCGAACCTCAAGAGCGCCCTGTAAGAGGGGCCGGATAATTCGATTCCGAAAGTCGCAAAAGCCGGGTATGTGAAGTAGTCGTACATATCGTACATAGTCGGCCGGTAGTCTCTATCGTGCGCCGGTAGATTGTTGAGCGAAAGCACCGGAAAGAAACTGATGAAGAATCCCGGGCCGGAAAAGGCGAAAACCGTCACTATCAAGAACATTAAGATCAGAAAGAGCCTCTTCATTTCGAACTACCTCCCATAAATTCCTGAGTTGGATTGATCGCAATTAATTAAGTCAACTTGACTCATCCATTAATTATCGCTTCGATATCCCTCATCACCCCGTCCAGATGGCCGGGGTTAGTCACAATATCGACTATTCTGGCATCGATCCTGTACACCGGAGAGCGGTTGTAACTCCCTATCCAGTCGGAGTAAAGCCTATCCAGCTGTTCCCAGTACGCGATCGGTACGGCCAGCTCCATTTCGCGCCCTCTTCTCCTGATGCGCGTGAGAATCGTGTCGATATCGGCGTCTATGTAAACCAGAAGGTCGGGATTCTTCAGATAGTCGATCATCGCATAGAACATGGTTGTATAGGCATCATATTCTCTCCGGGACATCTTTCCGGTTTCAAAGAGGTTGCGGGCGAAGATCTCGGCATCTTCATAGATGGAGCGATCGAAAACCATGTTTTCGTTGGCCTCCGCGTGTTTCAGTGAACAGTATCTGTGATAGAGAAAGTAAGTTTGCAGATGGTACGACCATCTCTTCTGATCGTAGTAAAAATCCTCCAGAAAGGGGTTGTCGGAAACGGATTCGAAATGGACTCCGTATCGCAATCTCTCGGCCACCGCTCCGGCAATCGTGGATTTTCCGGCACCGACATTCCCAGCAAAGACGATTATTCTTCCCAAAGTTTATCTCCTCCGGTCATCGCAAAGTGGATTGGCAAGACAAAACCGGCATGATTGCCCTACAACAGATTCTATCATCAATGACAAACAAAGAAAACAGCGGCAGATACAACTTCCATTTTTGAGAATACGGGTCGGCCGGTAGATTGTTCAGTACGATTGAATTGATGATGTTCAATAGATGGTCTTAACGGAAGCGTTGTTGTATAATCTCTTTAAGGAACTCCGGTTGAGTTCGCACAAAACACTGAGGAGGGATAGAGATGAAGAAACTGCTTTTGCTGTTTGTGGTTCTTGGACTGGCCGTGGCGCTTTTCTCAGAGCCTTTGATCGTATGGCCCGATAAGGCTCATGGAAAGCCCCTGGTGGCCGGGCTGCATTCCCCCGTGTACGGAGAGGCCAAACTGGACGTCTTTGGAAACATAACCGGCTGGACTGGGCCGAACCTTGGGCTGGGCTGGACCTGGAAAACCTATTTCAGTCCTCTCGAATTGCAGAAGGTCAATTTCTACTATGAATTTGGAACCAACCTCGTGATCTTCCCCTACATCGGTGCGGGATTCGATTATGCCCTGGTTCTCCAGAACAACCAGACTCTTCTACTTGGAGCAGGGATAGCCGCTTCACCGCTTCAGGTTCTGTCTGCGATTCTCGCTCCTACAACCATTCCCGCAAGCATAATCTCGGCGATAAAGTTGAGTGTAGCCGTCGTATTCTGAAAAATCTGAGCGCAACCGATATAATAGACCCCGAAAGGGGTCTTTTTTGTTGAGCGAAGATCTTTCTAGCAAACAAGAACATGATAGCGAAGTAAGATCGACAATCACCAAATACTCCATAATCCTGGGCATAGCCCTGGCGATTATACTTATTCTTCTCTCTACCAGGGGACGGGTGGAGAGCTTTGATCCGGAAAGCACGATCGGTACGATAGAGCGGACCGCGGAGCTCTTCATAAAAGAGAGATTGCTGGATGAGGGCGAAAGTCTGGAGAGGATTGAGATTGTCAAAGTCAATTACTCCACCGTTGAATGGGGTGAGTACACCTACGAAGCCACCATCCAGTACAGAACTCTTTCGGGAGAGGAAACACTTTTCACCGGCTGGAAGTATTCGGTGAAAAGTGACAGTCTCGATCTCCTTCTCTACTCCAGGGGAGACGGTCCACCGGTAGAACCGTAGCATTTTGAAGGCTATGGGCCTGTCAATTCGATCTTAGAGATGAACAAGAGATTGACTTAAGGCATGGAATGAGTGTAAAATCTAATTATGTTTGAGATGCTCTATAAATCCTTAAAAGGGGGTATTCACATGAAAAAGCTGCTTATTCTGGTTGCCGTGCTTATGGTTGCTTCGATCTTTGTTGCAGCTCCAAAGAACTTCATTCTCGGTCAGGGTCTCTACGGAGATGTGGTGTACGATATGATGGGCAACATCACCGGTTTCGAGGGAATGGACTTCTTCCTTTTCCAGGCGAGCACGTATTACGAGAAACCGCTCACACCAAACGAAGTTAACGCTTTTACGTTCGATGGAAAGTTCCTGTTCTTCATCCCCGTCTTCGGCAGAGGCTGGGAGTTTCTGCTGAGACCTGCGGAGAGTTTGATACTGAGCGCGGGCTTGAGCCTTCTGTACAATTTCCTGCCCGGTGTGTATTTGAATCTAACGATCCTTCTATAAGGCAAACTTTTACGGAAGAAGCGGTGAGAAATCACCGCTTCTTTTGTTTAATATACCTGTACCCGACTTATAGCCGGGAGATGACGTTCCCCGGTTGGCAGGTCTTCATGAGTTATTTAAATCGCCGTGGTAACATAGTGAACAAGTCTTGAGTTCGAGGTGATGATAATGAATACTATAAAAGAAGATGCGCGTTACATAATTGAGAGATCCATAGAGACCGTACTGCCGGAGAAGGCGGTTTTCAATTCCCTGGAGAGTCTGCACTTACCCGGAAAAACTTTCCTGCTGGCTATCGGGAAGGCCGCCTGGAGGATGGCTAAAGCGGCGAGGGAGAAGCTCGGGCAGTCTATTACGGCCGGTGTGATCATCACCAAGTACGGACACGTTGAAGGAGACATACCGGGAATCGATAGTTTTGAAGCCGGGCACCCTCTTCCTGACGAAAACACAATCGCCGCAACGACGAAAGCTCTGGAAATGATAAACGCCATCAACCCCGACAGTATATTGTTTCTGATCTCCGGGGGCGGTTCGGCTCTCTTCGAAAAGCCCGTGGAGGGAGTTACTCTGGATGATCTGGTGGATATAAACAACCGCTTATTGAGGTCGGGAGCGAACATCGTCGAGATCAACGCGGTTAGAAAGCGTCTATCGGTAGTAAAAGGCGGACGTTTCGCGAAGATGTTCGCTCAAACTACGATACATTCACTGGTACTCTCCGATGTTCTTGGAGATAGACTGGATTCGATCGCCTCCGGTCCGGCATACCCCGACAGCAGTACCTGCGAGGATGCGCTATCCACAATTGATAGGTACGGTCTGGTTCTCAGACCGGAACTCCGCGAGATCTTGAAAATCGAAACGCCGCATCTTTTAAGTAACGTTCAAACCAGAATCATAGGGAGTGTCGGCAGGGCCTGCGAAGCTGCCGGCGTCTTTGCCAAAGAGCTCGGTTACGAGCCCATGATATTGACCACAACGCTCGATTGCGAGGCCAGAGACGCGGGAAGCTTCCTGGCGGCGATAGCCCGAGAAGAGGTGTATGACCGGCCTTTGAAGAGACCGTGCGCGATAATCCTCGGGGGGGAGACAGTGGTCCCCGTCAGGGGAACGGGACTTGGCGGCAGGAATCAAGAACTGGCCCTTTCATTCGCGATCGCGTCGAACGGGCTGGACAACGTTGCTCTGGCCAGTGTCGGGACGGATGGGACGGATGGTCCAACCGACGCCGCAGGCGCGATAGTGGATGGTGGTAGTGCCAGAGAAATGATCGAGCGGGGAATAGATCCATACATCTACCTCCTGGACAACGACTCCTATCACGCGCTGGAAATGTCCGGTGAACTTCTCAAGACCGGCCCCACCGGAACTAACGTCAACGATCTGGTAGTTTTGCTTTGCCGGTGAGAAACAAGAAGATCATAAGCAGTCGTTTTCGTTCGCAACTGGTCTTACCGGGGGAATTATACTTCCATTCCGTTGTATTTCGACATGACTTTTTTGAAGTCGCCGGCCACGATTTCCCGCGCAGACTGAACGGCGAGATCTATCGCTTTGCTCACGGTTCTGTAATCCTCGTCTGAAAACTGCCCGAGCACGTAATCGATCATATCGCGGTTCTCCGGGAGAGGTCCCACGCCTATGCGGATTCGTGGAAAGTCCTTCGTTCCCAGTTCGGTGATTATCGATTTTAAGCCATTGTGTCCTCCGTCTGAGCCATTCTCCCTGATCCTTATCCTTCCCAGAGGGATCCAGATATCGTCATAGACTATCACGACCGTATCCTCCCGGGTGAGGTTAAGATCCGCGATCAGACTCTTCACCGCGATACCGCTGAGATTCATGAAGGTCAGTGGTTTCGCCAGATATATCTTGGGCTCTCCCTCCAGAAGATAGGCTTCGTAAATCTTCTTTTTGGAGGTCTTCCGGACTCCATTCCTCATCATCTCGTCCACGAAGAGAAAACCCACGTTATGTCTGGTGAAAACATAACGTGGGCCGGGATTTCCCAGACCTATAAAAAGGAACACTATTTATTCCTCTTCTTCCTCTTTCTTTCCCTTGTTTATAACTTCGGGTTCGGTACCCTCTTTTTCTTCCGGCGCTTCTTCTACTTCGGCTCCTCTGGCTGCCCTAGGAAGCTCTATAACAAGAACTGGCTCTTCACCGTCAGCCAGGGGCTTCATTCCTTCGGGAATCGGAAGATCTTTGACTCTCAGTATCTTGCCGACATCGAAAGAAGAGATATCGACATCTATCGATTCAACGATATCCTTTGGAAGCACAGAGACGGGAAGCTCGTTGATTATATGCTCAACGATTCCACCTTTTTCAATGCCGATCGGCTTTCCGCTCAGCCTTATCGGAATGTGAATCTCCATTCTGCGACCTTTGGACGGAGAGTAGAAATCCAGGTGTATAATCGCGTCGGTCACCTTGTTTCTTTGAACGGATTTCAGAAAGACATGGTGCTCTTTGCCATCCATGGAAAGGACGACGAAAGTTGTTTCAGCGATCTTGTTTATATGTCTGAGTACCTCGACTTTGTCGAGGCTTACAGAGAAAGTCTCCACTTCGGGTCCATAAACTACCGCCGGAATCCTTCCCTGATTCAGCAGGTTCTTTGCTCTGGTTTCTCCGCTGCGAATTTCGGCAACGAAATTTATCTCGTGCATTTGTTTCCCTCCTCTATCTGAACAGAATACTCACCGAGAGATTTTTCCTGACACGCGTCAAAGCCTCTGCCAGAAGAGGAGCTATAGACAACATCCTTATGTTTTCCGGCAGATCGTCGTGGTGAATCGTATCGGTTATGAAGACCTTCTCCAGTTCGGAACCGGCAATTATCTCTTTGGCCTCTCCCGACAGGACACCGTGAGTCGCACAGGCGAATATCCTCTGAGCGCCGTTGGATTTTAGCATCTTGGACGCTTCCACAAGTGAACGACCGGTGTCAATTATATCATCAAAGATTATGGCTGTCTTACCCTCCACCTCACCAATTATGTGCACCATCTCGGCCACGTTGTCCTTGGGTCTCCTCTTGTCGAGAATCGCCAGGGGAACACCCAGTTTGGCTGCGAACTTGCTGGCCCTTTTCACCCCGCCGATATCTGGTGAAACCACTACCGTTTCGTCTTTATTGAAAAAACGTCCGCTGAAGAACTTCGAAAAGACGGGGAAGGACCAAAGATTGTCCACGGGGATGTCGAAGAAACCCTGGATCTGTTCGGCATGAAGATCGATCGTTATTATCCTGCTGGCACCTGCGGTGGTGATGAGGTTGGCGACGAGTTTGGCCGTTATAGGGTCTCTTCCTCTGGCCTTTCTATCCTGACGGGCGTAACCGTAGTAGGGAATCACGACCGAGATCGAGTGAGCAGAGGCCCTTCTGAAGGCGTCTATCATGATCAGCAGCTCCATCAGGTTTTCGTTTGCCGGGCTGCAGGTAGATTGAATTACGAATATATCGTGACCTCTGACGGTTTCGTCGATCTTGAGGTTTATTTCACCATCCGAAAACCTCTTCGTGTGACAGTCTCCAAGGTGAACTCCAAGATAGTCGGCAATGCTCTTCGACAGAGCGAGATTGGCCGAACCCGCAAAGATCTTCATTTCATTCGTCTGATATGGCATCAGTCCTTCTCCTCTCTGTTCTTTTTATACTTACCCTCTTTGTTGATCTGTCTGGCCCTTCCGAGCGCCAGCGAGTACGGGGGGACATCGTCGGTTATGACCGAGCCCGCCGCCGTGACGGACCCTTCACCGATCTCGACCGGCGCAACCAGCGAGGAGTTACTCCCGATGAAGGCCCTGTCGCCGATACTGGTTTTGAATTTGTTCTTGCCGTCGTAGTTGCATGTGATCGTTCCAGCGCCTATATTGGCATCTTCACCTATGATAGTGTCGCCCAGATATGTGAGATGGTTGGCTTTCGATCGTTTGCCGAGGATCGATTTCTTGAGTTCCACGTAGTTGCCGACATGAGCCTGTTCCATGATCACCGCTCCCGGCCTCAGACGGGAATAAGGCCCAACCCTGGCTCCTTCCCTTACATCTGCTTCCAGTACTTCCGAGCGTACTATTTCGACATTGTCTGCAATTTTTGAATCCTGTATCCTTGTCATCGGTCCTATAAGACAGTTCTGACCGATCGTGGTCTTACCATAAATAAAGGTCATGGGTTCTACTACGCTGTCGATACCGATCTTCACTCCCGGCCCTATGTGTGTAGTTTCTGGATCGACTATCGTCACACCGGCTTCCATTAGAGTGTTGTTTATCCTCTTTCTGGCGATTCTCGCTACCTGTGCAAGCTGTGCCCTGTTGTTTATACCGAGAACCTCCTCGGCATCGGCTACAACCAAGGTGTCGGCTCTGCCGGCAATGCCGACCGTATCGGTCAGATAGTACTCCCCCTGGTCGTTGCTGTTCTTAAGGGTTACTATCGAGTTACTTATGAAAGCTCCCCGGAAGGCGTAAATGCCGGTGTTCACTTCCTTTATATTCCTGATCTCTTCGCTGGCATCTCTCTCTTCGACGATCTCAACCTTTCCGTCACGCTTCACAACCCTGCCATATCCGGAAGGATCAGGCGGAACCATCGTGAGAAAAAGCACGTCCAGATCGGCCTCTCTCCTCCTGCGGACCATCTCCCGAAGAGTCGAAGGCTTTATCAACGGTTCGTCTCCAGCCACAATCACGACATCGTCGTCGTCGAGAAAATCTTTGGCCATCATGACAGCGTGTCCGGTACCCAGTTGTTCATTCTGTCTGACGGTCAGTATATCGCTTTCCAGAAGCGATTCAATTATCTCCGCTCTGTAACCGGTTACGACCACCACCCTGTCGACTCCGGCCTCTTTCAGGGATGAGACCACCCAGTTAACCATCGGCCGATCGATAATCATATGTGCGACTTTCGGCAGGTTCGACCTCATTCTCTTGCCGAGACCTGCGGCAAGAACTATTCCAGTCACTCAATATCCCCCCTTGAGTTCAGATCGTCTGCGCTCTTTTCTTTCACTAGTATTCCCGCATAATTATATAGCAGCATAGTTAACATTCGATGGCCCGGTAAAATAAAAGTGTGACTCCGGAAGTCACACTCTGTACCGTTATTCGAGAAGTGCGGCCACTTCTTTTAGCTTCTCTATTATGGGTATTTTCTGCGGACAGAGCTCCTCGCATCTACCGCATTCGACACACATGGATGCTCTGTTCTCGGGTTTGAAGAAGTTGCTGTAAGACCTTCTCGCACCTTCCACATCGTCGAACATCGCGGCATCGTTGTAAACCTCAAAAGAATCGGGTATAGCCACGTTGTTGGGACAGGGCATGCAGTACCCGCAGGCGGTGCAATTGATCTTTATCCGGCTTATGTATATTTCTCTGACCCTGGTTATAAGGGAGAGTTCCTGAGAGGTCAATGAATTTGGAAGGGCCGCGCCTGCTATCTCCAGATTCTGCTCCACTTGTTCCATGCTCGACATACCGCTTAGCACAACCCCGACAGCCGGATCGTTCCACACCCATCTTAGTGCCCACTCGACGGGCGATCTCTTCTGTGGAGCCAAATCCCATATCTTCCGCACATCTGCGGGGATACGCCTGACGAGTTTACCGCCCCTGAGAGGCTCCATTACTATAACACCCATCTCCCTTTTGGCCGCGTAGTTGAGCCCATCGGTTCCGGCCTGGTAGTCGGTGTCGAGAAAGTTGTACTGTATCTGGCAGAACTCCCAGTCGTACGCATCGACGATCTTCTTGAAAGTCTCCAGCGTATCGTGAAAGGAAAACCCGATGTGCTTTATTCTACCGCTCCTTTTTGCCCTGTCCATGAAGTCGAAGACGTTGTTCTTCACAAGGTTGTCCCAGAATCTGCCGTTCAGGGCGTGAAGTAGGTAGAAGTCTATAACATCTGTCTGGAGTCTCTTGAGCTGCTCGTTGAGATAGTGATCCATGTCTTCGTGACTCTTTATGAGCCAGCTGGGAAGCTTCGTGGCAAGATTCACCTTTTCCCTGTACCCGTCTTTGAGGGCTTCGCCTACGAACGGCTCGCTCTGGCCGTTGTGGTAACCCCAGGCCGTATCGACATAATCGACCCCGTTATCTATGGCGTGTCTCAACATACGCGTCGCTTCGGGTATATCTATGCCGCTGTCGAGCGTGGGCAACCTCATACATCCGAACCCCAGGGCAGATACCTTTTCTCCGGTCTTTCCCATTTCTCTGCGAACCATTTTATACCTCCGGAAGAATATAGAAGATTCTTGAAAGCCACATTATATTCTACAATATCTGCCCCGGATTTTCGACCCGATTTATGATCAACTCCTAGAGAGCGTCGTAGATTCTTTTTTCACCCTCCAGCTCCCTTAGAGGAGCGATATCCTGTGTCACTTCGAGCGTTCCTATGTACCTTTTCTGTGAATCCCTGAGGGCTATGTATTTTATGTATACCATTTTTGGGCCGAGGTTGAGCCAGAAGTCTGCGACATCACGTTGGCCGGCTTTGAAATCGGCGAGGATTTTGTTGACGACGTTCACGCTTTTTTGCGGATGGCAGTTCTGAACTTTCCGTCCTATGACCGCACGCGTTCTCACAAAGATCCTGTCCGGTCCTTCACTGAAGAAACGAACAGTGTCGTCGCCGTCCACAAAGGTTATGTCGAAGGGTAAAGAGCTCATCATCGCTCTGAGCTGCTCGAAAGTCAGGTAGCCACTACCCAGGTTCAAAAGGCCTTCCCTACTGGAGGCTTCCATTTTCGATTCCGAAAGTGAGAATTCCACAGGCATCGGTCGATATGCGAAATAGCCTATCCCGTCGAACTGTATCCTGATGTCGCGCCACTCTTCCAGTGAGAGCAGTTTCAAAGCCGAGGGGAAGAGTATTTTGTGCTCTTTGAAGATGTGATTGGAAAAGATCTCCCCGATACCTATCGAAAGATCGAAAACCTTTGCCGGTTCGACTGTGCCGTCGTCTATCATCTCTCTCAGCTTTTTGCGCAATCCACGAACCTCATCGTGTTCCTTCCACATGATCGCGGGCGGCTGTACCAGTCCGTGCTTTTCCAGATAGGGAAAGAGTACGTTCTCCTCCTTGAGGAAATATTTCTCTACCTCGTCCATGTAGTCGAGCAGATTGGCTATGGCCTGGACGTCGCTCTGCGTTAGATCTCCGTTTCTTATACGGCCTGCTCGATCGCGCAGTTCTTTCGACCTGTTGAGGATGTCTCTATGTTCCTCGACCAGTATGTGGAGAGGGTGCCACGGCTCAACGTCGATCTCATCTTCACTGAGCGCCTCTTTGAAAACATCCAGGTGAATGTTGCACATGAGCTGGATACTCTCTGCGGGCATACCCTCGTTGACGAGTTCCTGCTCGATCTTTGCAATCTCTATAGGAGTCATTTCCCTGACGACTCTCATGAAATCCTCTTTCACTTTCTCGAGGTTTTCCGGATCATCGTGTATTCTCTTTATAAGATTCTTGAGAAAATCTTCCCTGTTGAACAGTTCGCTCATTTTCACACCTCCGTCTTCTAAATCAGATGATACTTCAGCGTGAAAGAGAGGTCAGTAACATATGTTACCTCAACGGTCGATTATCTGGCCGTGTACCCGCCGTCAACCATCAGCGACTCCCCGTGTATGAATGATGCCTCGTCGCTGGCTAGAAAGAGCACGACACTGGTAACTTCTCTGGGTTCTCCGAACCTACCGACCGGATGGAGGGCCACCATCATCTCGTAGGCCGGCGAGGTTTGGCCCATACCGGCCGCTTCCAGCAGGGGGGTCTTGATGAAGGCCGGGTTGATCGAGTTTATTCTGATATTCCTGCTGGCGTATTCGAGC
Organism: Mesotoga sp.; assembly: GCF_035363035.1. Taxonomy (NCBI): domain Bacteria; kingdom Thermotogati; phylum Thermotogota; class Thermotogae; order Kosmotogales; family Kosmotogaceae; genus Mesotoga; species Mesotoga sp. The sequence goes on from NZ_DAOSEH010000008.1 coordinate 46,494, forward strand.
GCCGCCGCTTTTGTCAGTCCAACCACGCCGTGTTTGGAGGCCGTATATGCCGAAGCGTTGCTGAAGCCGACTTTTCCGAGAATCGAAGAGTTGTTTATTATGGCTCCTCCACTCTGCTTAAGCATCTGTTCGACTTCGTATTTCATAGAGTAAAAGACCCCGCTCAGGTTTATGGAGATTATTCTTTCCCATGTATCAACGGGATACTCGGCTACCGAAACGGAAGGGCCGCTTATGCCTGCGTTGTTGAAGGCTATGTCGAGCCTTCCGAATTTCTCGACGATTGTTTTAACGACTTTTTCCGTCTCTTCGGCGCTGGAAACATCGTGCTTCAAAAAGATCGCCCTGCCGCCATGGCCGTTTATCTTTTCTACGAGTCCTCTACCCTTCTCCTCATCGATATCGGTGACAACCACCGTCGCACCTTCATGCGCGAAGGCTTCAGCCGCATCGGCACCTATTCCGGAACCTCCACCCGTAACCATCGCAACTTTTCCTTCGAACCTTTTCATAGTTATTCCTCCTTTCTCTCACGATATCCGATGTTATTTATCGGCTATATTTATTATATCACAAAGGCTCGAAGGGTTACTGTTCATAATAATTAGCAAGATTTCCGAGTTGTGCGATGAGAGAGGCCAGAGATAACAGTTACGAAGAGTGAAAGATTTTCACGCTCATTCCTCTTACCTTCAATATCAAGACCCCGGCGCGTGAAGGCAGAAGAGAATTACCCTCCAGGAATGTATAGATTGAAGGCATCTTTCAGGTTGGCGATTTCTACTCCCGGCATTCTGGAGAGTTTTCCCGAATCGAAGCCGAAGAATATTAGATAGACCGACTCAGGCACTCCGGTCCTTATGTAGGCGTCTTTGTTCAGCATTATCGTGTATTTGGTCTCTATCTCGGGATTTTTAAGGTAGTAGAACTTCTCTTGAGACAGACCCGGTTTGAAGTTTTTCTGGAAGTAGTATGCCGAATCGCTCGAGCTCTTTTTCATCCCTATCCAGACTTCCTTGGTGCCAGTCACGAAGACTCTGAAATAGGGTCTGTCGCTCTGATGCTGCATTTCAGTCAGTATAGCGTCTAGATCTACGCTGGTATTGGAAAGGAAATTTTTGGCCACTATGTATTTCTCTAGCGTGCCACCCCCTCCAAGCAATCTCTCTATACTGGCTAACTTGGTCTGGAAATCGGCCTCCATCTTCTCTATCTTTCTCTCGTAAGAATTCTTCAGTTCGGTCATCTCTTTCCTGACCTGCCCAACACGGTTCACTGCCATCAACGAGAAGACAAATCCAACTATCGATGCCAGTATCAGTGTCAATCCAATTATCATTGCCGGTGATTGTTTACGTCTCTTCGCCATGTTTCTACCTCTTGATTGCACAGAAGAACAGGTGCTCGGATCTTGAGAAGGTCTCTTTCTGTCTGCAATAACGATATTCCCACTCGCAGGCTTTAGAGATGTTCGACGCCAGCGAGACTTCGTTGTAGGGATAAAAGGCAATGAGAGAAGCCATATCGACTAGTTCGAAGCCGCTGGATCTTAAAATGCCGCTTATCTCTCCAGGAAAGTATACACGAGAAAGAAAGTTCTTGTTACTCACCGACCTGTCGCCTATCGGAATCTTCCTCTCGTCCAGCAACTTCTGGGCCATCGAATATTCAGCAAGGGAGAGAAAGTCCTGGAGGAAAGCCCAGGCATTATCGACACTCGCGAGGAGTTTACCACCTTTTTTGAGTACTTCACCAACTTTTTTCAAGACCTTTTCCGGCTCCACAGCATAAGAGAGCACATCCCCCATTGCCAGAACGCTATCGAAGTAAGCTTTCTCAAAAGGAAGGTTCTCTCCACCGACTTCTAGAAACTCGATCTTCAGTTCAGCCAACTCGGCCTTCATCCGGGCCACTTTCAACATCTCCCCGGCCGGATCTACGCCGATGACATCGTGCCCGTCTTCGGCCATTCTTAATGCCCATCTTCCTGTTCCGGTGCCGAGGTCGAGCACTCTGGAACGGTGAGTTATATGATCATCCACCAGCCTTTCCACTAGCATGTGGTAAAGTTGCCAGTAAGGCTCCTCGTACATGTAATCGTATCTAGTTGCGATATCGTTGTAATATTCCCACGACTCCCTCAAACCTCGCACACCTCGCACCAAATAATGAAGGATCTATATCAATCTACCGGATGCCCGAAGAACCTGCGAGCTTCGGGTCAATCCTAGTATAATACATAATCGATGAGAACAAGTCTCCGGTTGATTTCGACGGACTGAAGAGAGACCCGAGGAGATGAGCGGACAAACCGGGGAGCCTCTCCCCGGTTATTTTTCTTCTTTTAAACTGAAACCGCTCATGAAAGTCTTCTGGAATATCAAAAGCATTATGAGAGGTACTATCATGGCCGTTATCGTTCCTGCCATGATGATGTTCCATTCCGCTGCCTGGGCTTCGCTGGCCAGCAGCATCTTGATGCCGATCTGAACGACTCTCATGTCGTTGGTTGTAGTTATTATGAGGGGCCACAGATACTCGTTCCAGATGAAGTTGAACTCTATCAGAAAAAGCGCGCCCATATTGGTTTTTGAAAGAGGAAGGAGCACATTGAAGAGAAACCTCATAGGACCGGCACCATCTATTCTCGCGGCGTCCGAGAGCGATGTCGGGACGGTCATAAAGAGCTGGCGGAAGAGCAGCGTCCCCGTGGCGCTGGCAAAGAAGGGTATTGTGAGAGCGTAGTAGGTATTTATCCAGTCGAAGCTCTTCATCAGTTCGTAAGTCGGTAAAATCCTCACAGGAAGCGGAAGCATGTGTGTTATCAGTATCATGCCGAAGAAGAAGAACTTTCCCTTGAAGTCGCCGAAGTAAGTGAAGGCGAAGGCCGCCAGTATAGCGAAGCCTATCTTTCCGGTCGCCACGATGAAGGCCGTGAAACCGCTGTTTAGCATAAGTCTGCCCATGTTCACAGTCTTCCAGGCCGTCACGTAGTTCTCTATTATGTTCTTTCCAGTTGTGAAACGGGGTGGGTAGCTGTAGGACTCGGCTGCCGTGAGCGTGCTCATACTGAAGGCGTAGTAGATCGGGAACATCACCACCAATGCCATGCCGGTGAGCACCAGGTATATCACCATTTTTTTAAGATTTTTCTTCTTCATGTTTATCCATCCCCACCCGTTATCCGTAGAAGACTTTTCTTTCGGTGTATTTGAATTGGAGGACGGTCAGAATGGCGACGAAGACGAAGAGGACGACCGACTGCGCGGAAGCGAAACCGGTGTTCATGCTTATGAAACCATCCCTGTAAAGCTTATAGACCAGCAACTCGGTCGCGTCGCCCGGACCACCTTTGGTCATAATATCTATCAGTCCAAAGACATCGAAGAAGGCGTACAGCATGTTCATAATCAGAAGAAAAAAGGTCGTCGGCGAAAGGAGCGGCAGGATGATCTTGAAGAACTTCGTTACGCCGGAGGCACCGTCTATAGAGGCAGATTCCAGGAGTTCTTCGGGAATAGCCTGCAGGCCGGCCAGGTAGAAGATAATGTTGTAACCCAGCATCTTCCACGAAGCGGCTATGACAACGACCGCGAGAGCGAGGTTTCTATCGGTCATCCAGTTGATCCCTATCCCCGTGATACTTCTTATTATATAAACTATCGGACCGCTCGACGGGTTGAACATGAGCGCCCATATGGTCCCGGCGATGGCCGGTGAGATGGCGTAGGTCCAGATGAAAAAAGTCCTGTAAACGAATAGACCGCGCAGCTTCTGATTCAGTAACACGGCTATGACCGTTCCCAGCGACAGGCCGATGAGCACCACTAATACGGCGAAGATAAGGGTTATTATCAGGCTGTGCAGATAGGCTGACGATTGGAAGAGTCTGGTGAAGTTCTCGAAACCGACGAAGAACTTTCTATCGCCGAATGGAGAAACCCTGAAGAAGCTCATATATATGGACTGAACGGTCGGTACGATGAGAAAGATAATAACTATAACAATCGAGGGAGAGAGCAAGATGTACGGGAGCACTCGATTGGGAAATCTTCTCTGCATTTTTTTCTTTCACCGCCTGAAAATGGATTAAGGGGAGGGGAAAAACCCCTCCCCGTCGAAAAGCAAATCAATCACCGTATAGTTGAATGTACTCTCTCAGTATGTTGTTGCACTCTTTTGCCGCATCGTCGAGAATCCTCTTGGCTTCCTTTTCGTAATCCTTTCCCTTGTACTGAACGGCCTTTTCGACGGCTGAATCGACTACATCTCTTATCGCGACGAAGTTACCCAGTCTGACTCCCTGTGCTTCGGGTATGTTTGATCCGCTGAGTATCTGCAGGAAGGCGGTCAGGTGGTTTGGCTGAGAAGCGAACCAACCCTCATCCATGAGTAGCTTGACGGTCGTGTTGCTCGAGGGGAAGTAACCGGTGCTCTTATGCCATTGCAGAGAGACTTCGGGCCTTATTATGTACTTCAGGAATTCCCAGACAGCCTTGTTTTCAGCTTCGGACTTTCCCTTGAGAACCCATATCGTGGCGCCTCCGATAACCGAGTTTCCTCTGGGGTAACCTTCCATTCTCGGCAGGAAGGAAGTCCCGACGTTGAAAGAGGCGGTCTTCTGAATGGAACCCACCGAAGAAGTCGATTGGATCAACATGGCGACTTGCCCGGTGAGGAAAGCAGTGTTGGCGCTGTACTCCCTACCACCATAGACGAAGACCTTGTCCTGTGCCCACTTCATCCACTCGATGAAAACCTTCTGACCGAACTCTCCGTTGAATAGAACCTGCGAAGCCTTGGCCTCTCTACCGTTTTGGTTGTTGGCGTAGAACTGCGCATGAGTTGCGTGCATCTGCTCGAAGACCCATGCCGGCCAGCCGAACGAGATACCTCCCTGAGATGCGCCCGATTGTACAATCTTTTTGCCCATTTCGTACAGTTCGTCGAAGGTTGACGGTGGCTTGTTGGGGTCCAGCCCGGCCGCCGCGAAAATATCTTTATTGTAGTAGAGGATGGCAGTCGACGAGTTGAATGGCATGGAGTAGAGTTGATCGTTCACCGAGTAGTAGTTCAGGATTGGGGTGACGACGTCTCCCCAATCGAAACCCGGCTCGGCCAGCTGGTAAACTGGAAGGATAGCTCCGCTATCTAGCATGGTCTGTAGTCCGACTTCGTAAACCTGTACGATGTGGGGGTGTGTTCCAGTTCTGTAAGCTGCTATCGCTTTGGTGAGAGTTTCGGCGTAACTCCCGGTGAATTGCGCAACCACTTCGATCTCGTTCTGGCTTTCGTTGAATCCCTTGACGACATTATCAACGGCGGTGAGGTTGCTGCCACTCATCGCGTGCCAGAAAGTGATTGTTGTTTTGGAAAAAGCCACGACCGAGAGAAGAACCAGAACAACGACTAGTATCTTCTTCATGCAAATGCCTCCTTGTTGAAAAATGGAAGTACGATGGATCGCAAAATGATTATAACACCACCACTCTCGACAAAAAACCCTTCGACTCGCGCCGAAGGGTAAAAAAACCTTTTGAATACGTGAATACAGTCTATACGGTCTTTTATTTTACGCTTCTCCTGACTCTCCTGTCACCTATTCCTTCGATCATTTCCACGAAGACTCTGTCAACTACCAGAATCACGAGAAAGCAGAACCCGAAAAATTTCCTCATAATCGATCCCTCCTGAAACTTTGGATTATTTATACTCAATTCTCAAATAATTTTATATCTTAGTACATTTATACTATAGCTTGGCACAATAATTTGTGTTACGCAGATATTTAATCGATGAAAAGAAGATAATTGATTATTTTGGCTCATATATTAGATTTATTGAATTAAATACTGTGATTAGTGAATTCAGTATTTGAAATAATATCTCCAGGAATTCTCAAAAAGCAAGAAAGAGCGAATGTGTTACCGGGAAACTCGTTACAGTTGCGCAGAGGGTAACCATACCTTCAGGAAAAAACCGATCGTCTTTTATCGATATTCCGACTTCTATGGTCTATAATTTGAGCAATCTAGTCTGAACGGAGGGATTGTTTATGAGCATAGGCATAGTCACAGACAATACGTGCAACCTTAAGTCCGCTGAGATTGAGAAGCTGGGGGTATATATAGTATCGCTCTACGTCAACAGGTCCGGTAAATACACCAGAGCGCTCGATCTCGATCTCGATTCCTATTACAACGAGCTGGGGACTGTAGCGGAACTTCCGACCACTTCGCAGCCCTCTCCCCAGGATTTTATGGAGGCCTTCGACAGGGCACTACAAAACTTTGATGTTCTCGTTGTTCCTCTGATTTCAGGTAAGCTGAGCGGCACTTTCGTTTCGGCGAGCATAGCTTCCAGGGATTTCGATATGCCCGTTCACGTCATAGACACGCTGCTCACGGAAAATGGTCTGGGGATGCTTATCAGGAACCTGTCGAAAATGATCGAGGAAGGCAGTGATACAGATACTCTGGTCAAGTACGCAACCGATTTTTACAAAAAAATCCGCACGATCTTCTCCGTGGATGACCTCAATTATCTCTACAAGGGGGGTAGGATCGGAAAGGCTAAAGCCCTTATGGGAAACCTCCTGAAGATGAAACCCGTTCTCCAGATGGACGAAGGCGAACTGAAGCCCGTTGAAAACGTCAGGGGAAACAAAAAGCTCCTCCAGAGTATGGTGGATCACACTCTCAAAGGTAAGGACCCGGCCGAGCTCAAAAGGGTCGATATCGTGTACATAAAGAGAAGCGAAGATGCCACAGAGCTGAAGAGAATACTGCTTGAAAGGGTTCCAACTGTCGAGGTCGAGATCTCGTTGATCGAACCTGTTATAGGTACGCATCTCGGCCCGGAGGGGATCGGTATAATCAGCGAATGGGCATAGTCTGATCCCGAAATTTGACGGCGATTCGAGCGGAGGGGCTTTTGAAGCGCTTGAATTGCCGTTTTTTATATGGTTAACTATCAAAGACTGGGGGTGTTCAGGTGAAAACGATCGATAGAGTCGAAACAAGAAAGGGAAGGATCTACGATTTTTTACCGGGGATATACAGGCTTACAAACAACGAAAGGCTGGTCGAACACTTCAAAGAGCTTACGCCGGGCTACAGGCCCGTCGGCGAGATAGCCGAATGGGTAAGGATCACTCTCAAAAAGCTACCTGAGTCGATACTGGAAAAGATGGATCTGTACTTCAACTGGCAGACGCCGCTTGCCATGAGATTGAGTCCGATCATAAGCGAAAATGGTCTCAAAACGGTTGACGAGTTCTTGAAAGCCCTGCGGGCAGTACCCCCGGAAGATCTGCTGAGGGACTTCCTCCTGATCGGTCTCGGTCCGAGGGCCGTAGGCTTCGATGAAAGCATAATCTCGCAGATGCTTGGCGACCAACAAAAGGCGCTAGTTTTCCTGGCCAAGAAAGCCGTGCTGACACCCCATCAGAAAGCTGTCATGCTGGATTTCTTCTCCAACCCAGTTTCGATGAAAGACGATTTCGTGTATCTTCTGGAATGGTACGCCGAGCACATCTTTCCCACAATTTCCTACGACGAAGGTGCCATGGAAGAGAGCGAAAGAGATCTGATTAAAAACCTCCAGTCCAGGGGCGAGGAGTACCTTCTAAAACTCATAGACAACATGCGTTACGATGAGTTGGAAGACGGGAGGAAGATACTGCTGGCCATCTCCTATTTCGTGGAGAACGCCCAGGGCGGTGTCTTCCATCCCAGAGCGAGAAACGACCTCTTCGTCGTAGGATACAGATTCGTGAATTCAGTTCTCGAAGACGACCCACTTCGTCAGGCCGCCGCGAGGTACAGGGCTATGGGAGAACCCAGACGCATAAAGCTTTTGCGCATGCTCTTCGGGAAACGCTACACCGGCTACGACATCTCCAGAAAGTTGAAGATGTCCAACGCAGAAGTTACTGAGACCTTCAGCAATCTGGTCGCCTGCAACCTCATAAAGACCTACCGCACTCAAGAAGGAGTTTACTTCACCGCCGACCGCGATGAAGTGATCGATTTGCTGATCGGACAGCTGTCAGAAAACGACTAGAACGACCAAAGCGTCTGGAACGGTTAGCGCAGCTCCTTTCCGCCGGAACTCTCCGGTTTGTCGTACCTTTCGAACATCGGCTTGTCCAGGCTACCGTCGCTGCTATATCCAAGGATCTCCCAGTATCCTCGGTAAGTCTCATCGTCCGAAAGTTCTATTTCTTCTACCCAGCGAGCCCACTTGTAGCCCCATTTATCTTCCGCCACCACTATGAAAGGAAAGCCCTGCGCCGGGGGTAGTTTTATACCATTCAATTTATCGGCGAGTATGATGTTCCTTTCCTTAACATAATCCAAACTCAGGCTGGTAGTGTAGCCGTCTGTGGATTTGAAGATCACGTTATCCACCTCCGCTGTTGGGCCGGCCTTCTCTATGAGTTCCACGAGCGGTATCCCTTCCCAAAGCATTTTGGCGGTCCATCCCTCGACGCAGAAAAGAGTCACGACTTTCTCCATGTGTTCCAGTTCCTGAAGAGTGGAGTAACTCATCTCGTAAGGCCTTTCGACAAGTCCGCCGATCCTGAGAATGTAATTCTCTTCGTTGACGTACTGTACACCCTTTATGGAGTTCTCTCTGAAAGCGCTGAGATCATCTAGCCTGATTCCCTGGTAATCTCTCACCAGTATCTCCTGTACATCTTTTTTCGGTGAGTTGTTTATTCCAAAGACTATCACTGTAACTACGATTACGCATAAGAATATGAAAAGCAGAACCTTCACCAGTTAACACCTCCGACGACTTATCTGGTACCGTTATAATTAGACATCGATGCTTAATTTGTAGTTCGCCAGCCTGGCAAAGAAAAGCCCGGAGAAGACTCTCCGGGCAGGGTGGTAGGAGAAGAAGCCTTGTCAAGCGAAATTATGACTTCTCCAACCTTTAAAGAGTTCAGATCTAAACTTCATCTGAGCAAAATCGTCTTCATCTCAAAGGAATCGAGGATCGTCATGGCGACTCCGAACTCCTCGTTTCCGAACTCGCTATCCACATATGGATTTTGCATGGTGATCTCCAGGAACTGATTATCGGTCGGTCTCTCATCTGGCATGAAATCCACAGAATTCTGGACAACAAACCTTAAAGGGTCCTGGTTGCCGAAAAAGTAATCTATGAAATCCTGTCGCTCCTCTTCGGTGATGCCCACGGTGTAGGTCGCAATCTGGCCCGCAGAGGTATCGACCGGGACCCAGCCGTAGTTTGGCAGATAGAACTCGGCCCAGAAATGTGACCCGAGCTGGCCGGTGAATATCTGAAAGCCTCCCGGTGCCCTCGCCGGTATCCCGATGGATCTGCAGAGTGCCGAGAAGATAATGGACTGAGTTCCACAGTCTCCGTAGCCGTGTTCGAATGAGTAAACACTTTCGGGTATTCCTTCGGCCCCGATCGTAACGTGAGCCATATAACTATACAGGATGTTTTCTACGACATAATAGTATATTTTCTTCGCCTGGAGATACGGGTTCGTCTCTTCCCCAACGATGCTTCTGGCAAGCTGCTCGAACCTTTCATCGAAGTAGATACTGCCTTCCGACTTCGTGTAATCCCTATACAGTGAGCTTTCAGTATCGTAGTTTCCCACTTTTTCCGGATCTATGTCGAACTGCTGCTGGTAGTGTCTGAAGGTGAACTTCACCGAGATGTCCAGGTCTTCTTCTAGATCAGAGAGTTCGAATTCAAGAAGAACATATGCAATATCACCGTCAATTCTGGGAACCCCGACGACTGCTTCCTCTGGAGTCACTTCCAGGATATAGATGTTCTCCTGTGTGGCCGTCTGCAAAGGTAGGGGAAACCAGATCTTCAGAGAGCCCTTTTCCGGTAACAAATTTCTTTCGGTGTGTACTGTGTATTCAACAAGGTAGTCTTTGGGATTGAAATAGGGGCTAAAGTCAGGTTTGAAATTGGCGAAAGGTGTCTGCCGCGGCCCGTATTCGCTGAGAAGATATTTGACCAGCAGGGCGTTGGTGGCCGACCATTCGGGTTCTCTTTTGACCAGTTCGGGGTCGCGGGTGAAGAGATTGTGTTCAAATTCTCCAAAATACATCTCAACACCGTCAACGGTACGCCTCTGAATATCTCTATCCACTATGAATCTTCTTACGTCTTCATCACTCTTGAGCTCGGGATAGTGCTTGACTATGATCTCTTTGGCCTCTTCGAAAGTCAGCGAGAATTCGATCGCGAGTTTAATCTCATTCTGCTTTTGAAGGTATTCGTCAGATTTCTGAAGCGTGGTTCCGAGAGCCATCGTAGCTATTAGTACGAGTAAAAGAATCAGTTTCGCTTTCATAACTGTACCCCCCATCTTGTCTTTCAAGAAGACATAACACAGGTAGTATATAACTATTCATACCTATAATTCAAACAATACATGTGATCTTTCGACCCAAAGTCCAGGTTTTTGCATTAATTTTCAGTCCGGCATCACCATCGTCGATTGAGAGCTTTAAGCCAGATATATTTCCACCATCGACCGTGATAATATCTTTCTGGAGGTCGAGAAGTTATGGCTAAAAGCAGGCTATTCACGAAGAGGAAACCGCCGTCGGGATCCGTACCGGGCACCCTGAGCATAGACGAGTCCTCGCCTTTTCCGGTAATGAAGCTGATAACTTTCAATGAGAAGGAGATAGAAGAGGTCACCGTCGAAGATCCCTCATTGCTAGAGGAGCACATCTTCGAGAAGGGACGGGTAAACTGGATAGACGTTCAGGGTCTGGGCGACGAAAAAACGGTGAGAAAGCTGGGAGAGATCTTCAAGCTCCATCCACTGGCTCTGGAGGATATCACCAACGTCCCACAGATCCCGAAAATAGAGGAGTACGAAAACGGCCTTTTCATCTGTCTTCGCATGATAAGACTCGAAGAGAAGGAAGTGATCTCCGAACAGGTCAGCTTTTTCGTTGGTGAGACTTTCGTCTTGACTTTCCAGGAAAGGTATGGGGATGTTTTCGACCCAGTAAGGCAGAGGATGCGCCGTGGATCCACCATAAGGAAACTCGGCAATGACTTCACGGTTTATGCTCTTATAGATACCATCATAGACAATTACTTCCCTGTGCTCCAGGAAACTGGGAGTTCTCTGGAAGCACTCGAGGATGAGATGATCCTCAAAATCAACAAAGAAAAACTCCAGAAACTTTACGAACTCAAGCATGGTCTCGCCGAACTGAAGAGAATTCTCTGGCCGACAAGGGACGCGATAGGTCAGCTGGCGAGAAATGAAAACCGTTATATAGATGGGAAGACGGCACTGTATTTTCGAGATGTGTACGATCATGTCATACAGTCCATAGATATGCTCGACCTTTACAGGGAACTGGCCTCCGAGCTCATGAACGTTTATCTTTCTTCCATGAGCAACAGAATGAACGAAATCATGAAAGTCCTCACCATAATTTCCACGATCTTCATACCGCTTTCCTTCGTGGCCGGTGTTTATGGAATGAACTTCCGCTTCATGCCGGAACTTGAGCTGAAATGGGCCTATCCGATCGTACTGGGAGCGATGGTCGCCATCGCCGGAGCCATGCTGTACTTCTTCCATAAAAAAGGCTGGTTCAGGAAAGATTGAAGCGATATCAAGATATATGTAAGTGCCGATCATTCCTAACTGTGCAGTGTTTCATCTTTCTAATTGTTCACCGAGTATGAAAACGATCCTCTCTACGAATTCGATTACCTTACTTTCGATCTGTCTCATCAGTTCTCCGGGATTATCGAAATCTGGTTGTTCAGAAAGGGTGGATTCAATTATGGAATCCACTCCCGGAGAGACCCGCGACAGTTTGTACCCCCCTGTGCCTTTGTTGGTGAACAATTCAATGTATTCAGCCTGGATCTTTCTGTTGTTCCCACCCAGCCAGACTTCGAAACTGTTCGGCTCATGCAAATACACAACGGCGATTTTCAACTTCCTGCTCTTCAAATTGGAGGGTGTAAATGCGAAGTATGTCATGTCCATATAACCGTAGTATAGAGCACCGGTTGTATAGTCCGGATTCTTTTCCTCCAGGTATGTTCTCAGATTGGACATGAAGGACATTATTTCTCTATATGCTTTCTGAATCCTTCCTTTGCTTAACTGGTTATTGTATTCCCGTACAAGATCGTTCAGCGATTCCACAGCCCTACTCCTCTTTCCAGCGGTATTTTTTGTTCTTACGCAGAGTTTCAAGGTCACAATTCAAGCAAAGTCCGTTATGACAGCATATAATGCCGCCACACTCGTTGCAGAGCCATTTTATCTCTTCCTCTTTCAAAAACAGCTCTACGGAATTGTCGCGGATGAACTCAAGGTTCTCTATCATGCTCATATGATATTTCGTGCGATAGCGCTTATCCAGCGTCTTCAATCGTTTACAGGGAAAAACTTCACATTCATGGCAGAAGCGGATCTTTCCCTTCGCAAGCAGCTCGCACTGATCGCCCATGTGGATGCAATTCTCCCCCCTCGGGATACAGCCGGGACAGTACTTTTTGTGAAATCCCTGCCTTTTCAAGTCGTTTTTCATCGACTGATAACTGATGCACAGACTGCAATTCATACCGCATGGAGCGATTAACTGCTCTTCCATACGCCACCTCTTTTAGCCATCATCTATTGAGCCGACCCTGTACAAATCTTTTGATAGATCATACCATTTAATAGATGCGGGCGACGAGGGGACGGAGAGGTAAGAGGTATGAAGATCAAGATCTGAGAACCTTCTCACCTCACACCTCCCACGACGAACGCTCGAGAGAGTGCGAGACGGAAGAGATTAGATCCCGACACTACGGGATGACAGTCTCACTCCCTTCACGTCGCGAAAAACGGGACAGACGCCAGGAGCCCGTCAGTCCCTATTTTCGCTCTCGCCTTCTCATGAGCAAAGAGAGCTCTAAACGCTCTTTCTCGTGTTTTTACCGACAATCCACAACGCACAACCCACTCTGCCCTGGCCCGGTTTTCTAGTATCAATTTCGGACGATCTATTGCCTCCTGAGAATCGGATAATAGAGATCAAACTGGACAGCAGATTCATCGAACCAGTCCGGGGAAATTATCTCTTCCAGACACTGATGTCTTCCGGCACAATACTCATCGTTACTTTCGACCCACCGGGATATCGCCTTCCAGTTCTCCGCTATGTCGTGAAGGTGGGTGCTGATTACAGCATAGAGTCCGCCGGAGAAATCCTTCATTCCCACCCCGCCAGAAGGCTCCGTTTCCTGAGTAACTGTCAACCAGACTTCGTAACCGTACTCTTCGCTTTCAGGAGAAGGCGAAGGATTGTTGAACCCGAAGTTTCTTGTTGAGAAGAGATCTAACAAACCTCTTCTAGAGGCCCACTCCTCCATTACTCTCAGCACATCGTACTCGGGACTCTTCCCACTGGACCTGTAATATGCGACCCTGCACGGCTTCAATTGAACAATCCTTACATCAAGGCATTCTCTCGGGCTTCTCACTTTTTCTTCCTCCTCGTAAGATCTTACCTGTTGTTGCCTATCTTCTTCACTATGATGGAGTTCGGCCATTATATCCGAAAGCTTTACGCCGACACCGCTGTCGAGATGTACAAGAAGTTTTTCTATTCTGGATCTCTCACGACTGATAGTATTACTTTCATCCAGCAAAGTTTCCAGCCTGTTGACCAGTGAAGTTTTGAATTTTTCCATATCGTAAATCGTAAGGACTTTTAGAATCTCCTTCATAGATAAACCAAGACTTTTCAGAAAGAGAATTTCCTCGAGCTTCTTCAGAGAGTCCTCATCGTAGTAACGGTACAGAGACTCCTCATTTCGAAAACTCTTGAGCAAGCCGATCTCTTCGTAGTATCTCAGAGTACGACAGGATACATCGAAAGCAGAAGCCACCTCGCCGATCTTCTTGATTCAGATCACCACCCCGATAGAACGAATTTAATCTGACAGAGGAGATTATACTCTTTGCCGTAACGGGAGAGTCAATACCATCAACGGTTATAATTCATTGAGAAAAAACCATTGTGTCTGCCACTTACTTCATAAAAAAGGTGTCCTCCAGACCTCTGGAGGACACCCAAGGAGGTAGACCAAATCTTTCTTTTTATGTGGATCAAGAAACAACAATCACTATAAATACTTGTTGCCTGTTTCAGAGATCAGACTTGCTAATTCCTACTTCAGCTCAACAGTTGTAGAGATGACTCCGCCTCTGGTAGAAGAGAAGGTGATCGTCGCGGTTCCAGTACCGGTTACGGTCCAGGATACCGTCTTGGATGTTTCCCAGGTCGGCGAGCCAATGTCGGTGAACGGTCTGTCGAGAGGATTCTCAGGAAGCGCACCGGCAAAGAA